>JBAYKW010000006.1 GCA_041664365.1 Patescibacteria group bacterium | reverse complement strand
TTGATGTATTTCTCGGTGGCAATTGGCGCAAACAAGAACACATTTATCAAGTTCTTTCTTCACTTTGTCCCAGCTTCTTGTGTATCCTTTGGCCGAAATGCCAAATTCTTTTGCTTGGAACAAGTGATGGAACTCTAGCGCCTGTTTGCACCGATTATATCCACAAATGGTACATCGCTCGCCTTTAAATGAAATTGCCAGATTTCTTAGTTTTTTTCTTCTAAGAGAAACGGCTTTTTTCAAATATTCAGCACGATCAGCATATTTTCTCTTTTCCGGCATGGTAATTGCCTATTATTTTTTAGAAAAGAGGCGCCACAGCCGGTTGCTCTACCATTGAGCTATCCAGGAATGATGTATATTGCTCTATTTTTGAGCTACCTGTCCGCCGGAGCTTTAGCGAAGGCGGATCCAGGAACGATATTTTACTGTCAAAACACTTTACCAGCCGATAGAATCGGCTTGCTTATTTATATTCTAATTACAGATTTTTGTAAAGCTTTAGTAATCCCGCAGTTTCTTCATGCCTTCATGACCCTGAATTTTTTCCAGCGCCTTTGCTTCAATCTGCCTAATTCTCTCACGAGTAACGCCGAATTCCTGACCGACTTCTTCCAAAGTATGTGCTACGCCATCAATCAAACCAAAACGCATTTCCAAAATCTTCTGCTCTCTGGCCGGCAATTCCCGGATAATCGCTTTGACATGATCTTTCAAAAGCTGCAAAGACGCGGAACGGTCCGGTGTCATTGTTTTTACATCCTCAATAAAGTCACCCAAACTGGAATCTTCGTCATCTTCACCGACGGATGTTTCCAAAGAAACGGTATCTTGGGATATTTTGATAATGTGATTTATCTTTTCAACTGTCTCGTCCATTTCCGCGGCGATTTCTTCCGGCAGTGGTTCTCTGCCTAAACTCTGGATTAATTGACGTTCTATCTGTTGGAATTTATTGATCGTTTCCACCATGTGCACCGGGATTCTGATGGTGCGGGACTGGTCAGCCAGAGAACGGGTAATCGCCTGCCTGATCCACCAGGTGGCATATGTGGAAAATTTAAAACCTTTGCGATAGTCAAATTTTTCTACCGCACGAAATAATCCAACGTTACCTTCTTGAATCAAATCAAGTAAGGACAAACTACGGCCGGTGAATTTTTTTGCAATGCTAACGACCAGACGGAGATTTGCTTCAATCAATTTTTTCTTCGCTTCTTCGTCATTTCTCTCTTTAAGTTTCGCCAGCTTCACTTCTTCCTCACCGGTCAACAATGGAACATTGCCGATTTCTCTGAGATACATCTGGACCGAATCATTCGCGATATCACCCAGATCAAACTTCCTCTTTTCTTCCAAAGATTTTACTTTTTTATCCAATATCCAGGAATCGGTATCAGTGTCCAGAATTCCCTGCTTTGTTTCTACAACTTGAATTCCCTGATCCTCGAACTTGTTTAAAATTTCTTCATATTCACTTAAATACTCCTCCAAATCCGGCAGTGTATATAAAATTTCCGTTTCAGTAACAAAACCCCTTGATCTTCCTTTTTCGATCAGGCGTTCAATAACCTTCGGGTCTATCGGCTGTGATGCCGCCTTTGGTTTATGTTTTACCGCTTTCTTAACTACGGTTTTTTTTGCTGTTTTTTTCCCTGTTGCTTTCTTTTTCAAATGCAACTTCTTAACAGCATGTTTTACCGGCTTGCCGGCTTTCTTTTTCTTTTTTGAAACTGAAACTACTTTTTTTTTGGCGCTCTTTGTTGTTTTAGGCATAGATTAACACCCTGCCTACAAAACCGCCCTCATTAATCCCGGGGCGTATTCTTTGGCAGTTAGTGGTTATTCCAAATTACGTAATTGATTTGTAAGTTGATTGAAATTTTCTGTAAGTTGGTCAAGCTCATTCTGATTTTGACCACTTGAATCATCTTGCTCTAAGTTTTTAATATTATGTTCAATATTTATTAACTGAGCAAGGATATTGTTCTTTTTTAGCATATTTACTCTTTCAGCAATGTACAATTTTGCCTGATCATCACTTAGTTCGTGAAACTGCTCGCCACCAAGGAGAAAGAGTACGTCCAAATAGGCAGAAAGGTTGCTCTCATTCTGCTTTTCCGTCTCAATGTTTTTCTGGAATTCAGATACGTTAAAATGTTCTTTTTTAGTATAATAGACAACTATGTTTTTGTAAAGTTCCCTCTGCTTATCTCCCGTAAAGTATTCCGGCAATAATTTATCAATAGTAACAGCCATAGAACCCGGGAATTGGATCAATAAACTCAATAATTCCTCTCCAATTCTGTAAAAACGGTCAGCCACCTTAACTTTTTGTTCCGGTTTTGCTCCACTTGTTACTTTTTTGCTCCTTACCGCATTGGCAGGAAGTCGGTCTCTCAGGATGCTTTCATCCACATCCAGTTTCTTACTCAACTCTTTTAGCCAATGCGCTTGCTCAATTGTATCGCCTATTTTGGCAATTACCGGCAACAATATTCCGGCAGCCTTCTTTTTATCCTGAACATCAGCACTGTTATATTTCTGGAATGTGACATCAAAATAGTAGTTTAAATATGGTTTGGCATTCTTAACCGCCATAATAAATCCATCTTTATTATTCCTGATACATTCATCGGGGTCTTTGCCGGACGGCAATTCCACTACTTTCACGTTCATTTCATTTGACAGCGCAATTTCAATTCCCCGTTTCGCCGCTTCTGCTCCGGCCGCATCATGATCAAAAGACATCACTAGATTTTCGGTAAATCGCTTTAAAAGTAAAACTTGTCCTTCAGTCAGCGCTGTACCGGAAGAAGCAACAACATTCGTGATATCCGCCTGATAAGCGGAAATGCAATCTGTATATCCTTCAACAATGATTGCCTCGCCCATTTTACGGATTGCGGTTTTAGATTTATCCAGTCCATACAATACATGGCTTTTATCATAGATTAATGTTTGAGGACTGTTAATGTATTTTGCACCTTCTTCTTTCTGCTCCAGTACTCTTCCGCCAAAACCGACCGTATTGCCATGGACATCATAGATCGGGAACATCAGTCGCCCACGAAACCGGTCATAGTAGCCGACTCCTTTATCTTTTTTTACCGTCAGCCCGGCCAGAAATATTTCTTCCTCTGAATAACCTTTCTTTTTCAAAAATATACTCAAAGCATCCCAAGAATCAGGCGAGTATCCTATTTTAAACCGGTCAACCGCATCCTGGTCAATCGATCTTTGTTTGAGATAGTTACGGGCGAATTCCGCCTGTGAAGATTCTAATAATACTTTATTAAAATAACTGGCTGTCATTTTGCAGATATCGAGCAGGCGCGTTTTCTTATTTTGCAGCTGGGGGTCCTGCCTCGTTATTTCTACTCCTGCGCGCTTTGCCAGAATACGCAGTGCTTCCGGGAATTCTATCCCCTCAATTTTTTGGATAAAACCAAAAATATCACCGCCCTCACCACATCCGAAACAATGCCAGATCTGTTTTTCCGGCGATACCATAAAAGACGGCGTTTTCTCACCATGAAAAGGGCAGACCGCCTTCAGATTGGAACCCGCTTTTTTTAGCTGGATGTATTCCTGGATAACCTCTTTGATATCCAGCCGTGTTTTAATCTCTTCTATGGTGTTGTCAGTCATATTTTAGAAATGATTCTCGATAATAAATGCTAATTCCGGATGTACTTTTTCTCCGGCAGTAATCATCTGTTTAATCTTATCAATGCTGAAAAATTCAATTCTTTCCACTTCCTCATTTCTCATTACCAGCGGTTCATTATACACGGCTTTAAATATGGATAAAAACTTTTTCAACGTTTCCTTATGAAAATAGATATCCTGATACATAAATTCAATTTCCGTATCGATACCGCACTCCTCTTTCAATTCGCGCCTGGCAGCCGTTTCGTAACTTTCGCCTGACTTTACGTGACCGCCAGCCGAAGTACACCAGTGTGACGGGCAATAATACACATCCTTTCCCCGTAACTGCAGAGCCATTTCTCCGGCGCCATTAAATACCAATACATGAACAATTCTATGACTCAATGATTTTTTATAGATATCTTCTTTACTGGCCTTCCCGATAACTTCGTCTTTTTCATTGACTACATCGAGATATTCCATGGCGCGCAATATTTAAGAATAATTATTACAAATTAATTGTTCTGCGATTTTTTGGCAAAACCATCTTCTTCTTCGGTTTCGGTAGCTCCCCCCATTTTATATTTTTTTATAAAACCATTCTCATCTCCGTATTCTAAAAAATCTTTATGATGTTCCGGCTCAACATACCCTTCGGTCTTAGCATGTTTAATGCCACACCAATATTTTTCCGTTTCCGCCGCGATCACGGCCGTATAGCGCAATAAACCGTTGGCATACCCGCAATAAACACAATTCAACTTGTCTAATGTTTCTAAATAATCCAGCTTGTGTCTGTCAATTTTTATATACTTTGATCGGTCAACAAGCGGAATGTTATAAATCGGAAAACAGATTCTGTGGTATAACTCCATAAAAAAATCTAGGATCAATAAAGGAACTACAATCCCCCATATAAAAGGAACGGTTACTGTATGCATTAGCGATCTTTCAGGATGGTTCTTGTTTTCCATTGAAATTTTTATTAATGGCGGAGAGGGCGAGATTTCCCGCCAGAGGCGGGTCCGCCTTCGGCGGAGAACTTAAGAGATGTTGGCGGAGAGGGAGGGATTTGAACCCTCGAGACCGGTGAAGGTCTACTTGCTTTCCAAGCAAGCGCACTAGGCCACTATGCGACCTCTCCGTAATGTTTTACTTTGATTTTGATTTGTTAAACTACCTTTTGCCATCTTGGCAAGACAAGCGCACTAGCCACGGCGCCTGTCCTGCACCTGAAGCGAAAGCGAAATGGTGTGGGACGACTCTTCCTTAAAGTAGAACTATTATACTTACTTTAGCATAAAAATCAATAGAAAGAAAAATGCCCCTAAGCCTTAGCTTTCGGGGCGGACCAATCTATGGAGAAAAGAGCGGCGCGGAATGCGCTATTTGCAGAAATACTTGCGTTCGCCGACCGAGATCGGCACATCCCTCGCGATGAGGGTGGTTCCGCCCGGCTGGACCAGTCGGCGACGAGCACCGATCGTGATCGGCGACTGGCCGCAATTCACGATGCGGATCCGCCCGCCTTCCTTGCACGCGTTGAATCCAACTGCGTTGTGGTCGGGACACAGGATGTCTTCCCTAGTATCCCGGCGTTGGAAGATCTGAGCAGCAGAGACTTTCCTCGGCATATCACCCTCCAGGGTGCTGATGTTTATGAAGTACATGCGAACTGTTGAGCTCAGTGCTCAGGTGCGGGCGCGGGACTCCCTCTGCTTGGCGGCGCGACTCATGGCACCTTCATGCTCGCAGCCGCGACAGTTGTCGGGATGGTTTTCCTGGAAGTTTCGGCACTTCCTACCACCCTTCTTGCCGTCGCAGGGGCACTGCCTTCCGCTCAACAACAAATGTGCTGCCTTCTTCTTGGTCTTGGCCATGACTGGCTCCTTCGTGTTTGGATGATCAGTTGGTTGATCAGACACGAGATCTGCGCCAGTCAGATTGAGGCGGATCGGGACATACCCACTCCCTTCAGCTAAAGTGAAGGTTCGGAGGATAAAATTAACATACCAAGACAGGATTCATAAGTCAATACACTAGTAATTCTTCAAAATAAATAAAATAGACCCTTGAATCGGGCCGTTTTGAATTTTGGGGGGCTTGACAAAATCACCGTTTTTGTTACCCTTAGCCAAATCCTTAAGGTTATTTCGACCTAGGATTGTTATTTATTTGCTCATTTCATTTAAACGGAGAGGGTTTGCCGAACGATATGGCAGAGATAGAATTTACGGAATGTTCACGCTAACCAAACTGAGGAGGCTTTATGCCCCAGACGATGAGGGAAGAGATTCTGGCGATGAACGAGCGCATGTCCGCGCTGTTCATCGAAACCACCCCACAGCGCCGAGAATACCGTCGGCAACACCCCACGGAATTCTACAAAACGCTGTGCATGGACGGGCGTGTGAACCTGCGTCGGTGTTGCAAAATACCATTCGGGTTGACCACTCCGTACCGTAATATCGGCGGGCGCTTCTCGGCTGGTTGGCCGAAATTCCGCGACAGTCTGCTGGAGGGGTATGAATATGCCCATTCCATGCACGTCCTAGCTTGCCTGTTGGAAACCTACCACTTCTCGGAATCGGGCAAAGATCTCGGATGTGCCGGCTTCGGTCACAATTTGGAAGACGCCATGGAGTACCTGGAAGGTTTTCTGAATGAGATCAAGCGAGCATTCCCCAAGATGATCTGGCCGTTTCTGCTCGGAATCGAGACAGACAGCGACGCGCTCATCCTCCACTTGGAGGATGGGAGTAAGATCGACATGCGCCAGGTTACCAACCCGACCCAGAGCTACTTCGAGAGGATTCTCACACAACGCTGCCGGAGCTACCCCGACCAGATACTCATGGATATCATTCCCTTTCTCATGGGAAACATAGAACACCAGGAGGATCTGAAAAGGCAGGGCGGGCGGCCGACCAAAGCAAAACGCCACAACGAAAGGTGCCTCGGATTAGGCCAGGGCTTCGACTGGAACGACAAGGACAACTTCATGCTCATCCTCGGACCGTGCGACCCGGCTCTGGACAAAGCCATTGTCCGCGCTGCCGAGATTATCGAGAACAATCTCCGTGGCGAAGACGGGGAAGTCGACGAGGAAGAACGCAGCAAGGGAGGTATCTTGCTCGTTTCCACACCTTTCCGCGGCAGGAAACTGTGGCAACGTCCCAGCGCAGTCGAACAATCTCGCTATTTGACACGCCTGGCATTGGATTCTATCCAGAATAATCTGCCTTCCATGGCTGGCTACTTCGTGCCGTTGGTCGGCGTTCTGGACCAGGACACCCGCCGTTTCGAGGAAATAAAATAACCGCGCCATCAAAAGCGCATCGCTCTTTCGCCAATGTACACGCCTCTTGTGTACATTTTTTTTATTTACCAAAAAGACCGCCCAACTCGGACGGCCCTTTTACTGTAATTATTTCCTCTTTTTGGTTTTTTTATTGACTGACTTTCTTTTGACGGTTTTTTTTGTTGTCTTTTTTCCGCGTTTCATTTTGCTCTCCAGTTTTTGTATATCCACTGTCATCTTCATCACCGTGTCCGGATTCAAGCTGATCGCATCAATTCCCTCTTCCACCAAGAAGTGGGCAAAGTCCGGGAAATCAGACGGCGCCTGTCCGCAGATTCCAAGCTTTATTTTCTTTTTCTTTGCAATACGGATTATTTCCCTAATTAACTTCTTAACCGCTTCGTTATTTTCATTGG
This sequence comes from Patescibacteria group bacterium, assembly GCA_041664365.1. Classification (NCBI taxonomy): domain Bacteria; species Patescibacteria group bacterium. Next base: position 80,645 of record JBAYKW010000006.1, on the reverse strand, counting down.
CAACATGGTTCACAATAGATGAATCACGATCGAGGCCTAACGTCAGCTGGGTTAAGTCGTTCGAACCGATGCTGAACCCGTCAAAGATGTCGGCAAACTGTTCGCCCAAAAGTACATTGGCGGGGATTTCAACCATTACAAATACTTCCAATCCGTCCTTACCCTGTACCAAACCGTTTTCTTTCATAACTTGAATTACTTTTTTACCCTCTTCAACAGTTCGGCAGAATGGTACCATTACTTTGATATTTTTCAGTCCCATTTCTTCCCTTACTTTGTGAATTGCCTGGCATTCCAGATCAAAAGCCTTGCGGTATTTTGGATCATAGTAACGGGACGCCCCGCGCCAGCCGAGCATCGGGTTCTGTTCGTGCGGCTCGTACGCCTTACCTCCGATCAGATTAGCATATTCGTTGGTTTTGAAATCGGAAAGCCGGACAATTACTTCTTTCGGGTAAAAACCGGCGCCAATCATACCGATACCGGAAGCCAGTCTTTCCACGAAGTATTCCTTCTTACTCGCATAACCTTTGGTCAGTTCGGCAATTTCCTTTTTCGCTTCCTGGTCTTTAAGCTTCGCAAAGTTCAGTAAAGCCAGCGGATGAATTTTGATATATGAAGTGAAGATAAATTCTTCACGCGCGAGACCTACTCCGTCGTTTGGAATTTGTGACGCAGCAAACGCTTCTTCCGGTGTGCCGAATATCATCTGGATTTTTGTCTTCGGCCTCTTTTGTTTACCGATTTTTGTAGTTTTAACACTGAACGGCAAAATACCGGCGTACACATTACCAACTGCGCCTTCCGCGCAACTGACCGTAACCGGCCGTCCGGATTTTATCTTGCTGGTAGCATCGTTGGTGCCGACAATCGCCGGTACACCCAGTTCGCGGGAGACGATCGCCGCATGTGAAGTTCTACCACCCAGTTCTGTAACAATAGCCGATGCAATTTTCATAATCGGTTCCCAGTCCGGATCAGTCATTTTGGTAACCAGTACTTGGCCTTTTTTGAAATTGGCCATCTGTTTCACATTTTTGATGACATTTGCTTTGCCGGTGCCGATTTTCGCTCCTACCGCCTGGCCGGATGTTAATACCTTACCGGTACGGGAAATCAGATATTCCTCCAGCACTTTTACGTTTTTCTGCGACATGACTGTTTCCGGTCTGGCCTGCACAATAAACAACTCGCCGGTTGTACCGTCTTTTGCCCATTCCATATCCATTGGTTTAAAATGTTTCGCTTCTTTGGAATAATGGTCTTCAATAATTACTGCCCACTTAGCCAGTTGCAAAATTTCTTTATCCTTTAAAACATATGTGCTTTGTTCATCACCAGTTGTAGAAATATTCTTCGTTCCACCGCCGACTTTGTTATCATAAACCATCCTCAATTTCTTTGTTCCGATTCTACGGGAAATAATGGCATTATATCCTTCTGCCAGCTTCGGTTTGAATACATAGAAAGTATCAGGATTTACCGCTCCCTGTACCACGTTTTCACCCAGCCCCCAAGCCCCTTCAATAATCACCGCATCTTTGAACCCGCTTTCGGTATCAATAGAAAACATTACGCCGGAACAAGCCTTGTCGGACCGCACCATTTTCTGTACGGCAACGGAAAGACCGATTTTAAAATGCCCAAAACCTTTATCTTCGCGGTAGGAAATAGCACGGTCATTGAATAATGAGGCAAAACACTTTCGGCAAGCCTCAAGTAATGCAGTTTCACCACGGACATTCAAATACGTTTCCTGTTGACCGGCAAAAGAGGCGTCCGGCAGATCTTCCGCAGTGGCAGACGATCGAACAGCTACATCAACATTTTTTCCGTATTCTTTTTCCATTTTCCGGTAGTTTTCCCGGATGGTCATTTCCAAATCCAAAGGCATCTCACCAGAAAGAATTGCTTCCCGCACTTTTTTACCGCGGGCTTTCAGATTTTCCAGACTATGTGTGTTCAGATCTTTGAGAATTTCACGGATTCGCACCATGATTTTCCCCTCTTTGATAAAATGAAAATAAGCCGGGGCGGTAATAGCAAAACCATTTGGAATTTTTACACCCTTTCTGACCAGTTTCTGGTACATCTCTCCCAGTGAAGCGTTCTTCCCGCCCACCAATGGAACATCTTTGATCCCTAAATCTTTAAACCATATTATATACGGCTTTGTTTTTTTGCTTGGCATAATCGATAAATAATTTATTAATAAGGGTAAATAGCCTTCTAATGAAGACTATTTAGCTCTACCAATAATTTACAAATTAAATTTTTTGGCAAATTTTCCAATCACAGGCATCTCCCAATATTCTCCAGAGATTGCTTTGATGAATCCGATAATTGATAATGCCAGTATTAATACTCCAAATAACCAGCCGATGACAGGGATCCAGAATACTAACCAGCCGACGATGTCGATGATAAACAGTACTAATCCTTGTTTGCCATGGAATTGGGCAAATTTACTGTCTTTTTTCAACAGCAATGGAATAAGGCATAGAATCCAAATATACCCGATTGCCGCAATCAGTTTATTTTCCTCTATATCTTTTGAATCAACTTGATTTTCTTTTTTCTCTTCCATTTATTCACCCCCTTTCTTGGTAGAAGATATTTCCTTTTTATTTTTTTTAAACTTTTTTAATGCAATATATGCGAAAGCAACCCCGATAAACCCCCCTACGATAAATGTTAAAAACGGTTCGCTGATAATATTGAAAAACAAATAAAATTTTCTAAAGTATATAAATTTGAACACAGCGATGAAAAATCCCATAAACAAACCGGAAATCCCGCACGCGATGAATGCATCAGTTATTTTTCCCTGTTTCTTTTTAACGATAATATATGCAATGTAAATGAAAGCTACTATATCGAAAACCCACATTATATCAAACGACTTTCTGATCAGGAAATAAACAATATTTACGACAACAGTGAGAACAACCGGGTATTTAATAATGTCAAAATAATACTCTAATTTTTTATCACCAAAAGAAACTTTATTTAACGATAGATCCTCCCCAGAATCTGAATTGGTTTTTTGTTCCGACTTATTTAATGTGTTTTTTTCAAACATAATTCCTTCTAATAGCTTGTGTATTATACCTTATTTTTCACACTTTGGCAAAATCAAAAGTAGGTGAGAATAAATTCTCACCTACCCGATTTCATTTACTTATAATTACTACATACCCATGCCCGGCATTCCCATTCCACCGCCCGGCATTCCGCCAGGACCATCTTCATTTTTGCTTGGGATGTCTGTCACTACCGCCTCGGTAGTGAGGATTAATGACGCGATTGAAGCGGCATTCTGCAAAGCAGTTCTTGTTACTTTAGTCGGGTCGATAATGCCAGCTTTAACCAGGTCTTCATACTGATTTGTCAAAGCATTATAACCTTCGTTCTGTTTCAATTTCTTGATCTCTTCCACGACCACTGATCCTTCTTTTCCGGCATTTTCCGCAATCTGCCTGGCTGGTGCTTCCAAAGCGCGTCTCAAAATATCGACACCGACTTTTTCATCACCTTCCGCCTGTATACTATCCAGCGCTACACTGGCACGCAGCAGGGCCACACCACCACCCATAACAATCCCTTCTTCAATTGCGGCGCGGGTAGCAGCCAGCGCATCCTCAATCCGATGTTTCTTTTCCTGCATTTCGGTCTCGGTTGCGGCACCAACTTTTACCACAGCCACTCCGCCGGACAATTTTGCCAGTCTTTCCTGCAGTTTTTCTTTGTCAAAATCAGAATCAGAGTCTTTGATTTCTTTCTTAATCCGGACAATTCTTTCTTGGATTTCTTTATCTTCACCCTTGCCTTCAATAATCGTGGTGTTTTCTTTTACTGCGATTATTTTTCTGGCCTGACCTAAACTTTCTATTTCAGTGCTTTCCACTTTTAACCCGACTTCTTCTGATATAACTCTCCCGCCGGTGACAACCGCGATGTCTTCCAGCATTTCTTTGCGTCGATCGCCGAAACCGGGAGCTTTGATAGCGAGTGTATTGAATGTTCCCCGAATTTTATTGATTACCAGGGTTGCCAGTGCTTCACCTTCAACTTCTTCCGCAATTATCACCAGCTCTTTTTTCCCGGCTTGTGCCAGTTTCTCGAGCAGAGGAACGATTTCATTTACTGCCGAAATCTTCTGATCAGTTATCAGAATATACGGATCTTCATAAACCGCCTCTAAACGTTCCGGATTGGTTATCATATATGGAGAGACGTAACCCTTATCAAACTGCATTCCTTCAACAACTTCCTTGGTAATACCGAAAGATTGTGATTCCTCAACGGTAATCACACCTTCATTACCCACCATATCCATCGCTTCCGCAATAACTTTGCCGATTTCCGGATCGTTGGCCGAAATAGATGCAACCTGTTCTTTTTCCTCTTTATTGGAAATTGCTTTGGAGATTTTTTTCAGCTCTTCCATGACGGCGGTAACACCTCGGTCGATCCCTTTTTTTACAATCATCGGGTTTGCTCCGGCCGCGACATTTCTAATTCCCTCATTCACCATGCTCTGCGCCAGAATAGTCGCCGTAGTTGTACCGTCACCGGCCACATCATTGGTTTTGGTCGCAACTTCTTTGACCAATTCCGCGCCGATATTTTCAAACTTGTCTTCCAGTTCAATATCTTTGGCGACGGTTACTCCGTCTTTGGTAATAACCGGAGATCCGTAACCTTTATCCAATACTACATTCCTTCCTTTGGGTCCTAGTGTAACTTTTACCGCGTCGGCAAGTTTATTAACTCCGTCGCGCAGTGATTCCCGCGCCTGTTCATTAAAGTATACTTGTTTTGCCATAATGTTTATTAACTATTAATAATTATTACTCTGTAAAGATTGCAAATACGTCGCTTTTATCTTCTTCTTTAGCAACAGATAAAATCTTATACTCATCATCACCTTCTTTGAATTCTTCGCCGGAATATTTTCCAAAGATAACTTTGTCACCTTCTTTTAACCCCAGTTCTTTAATCCTGTCTCCGTCTCCTAAGGCGATGATTACTCCTTCGGACTTTTGTTCTTTTTCGGCGGTGTCAGGAAGAATAATACCGGATGCGGTGACTTCTTCTTCCTTTATCGGTTTTACGATAATACGGTCGCCTAGTGGCTTTAACTTCATATTTGTTCCTAATTAATGATTATTTTTAGACTTTTTAGCACTCTTTATAGAAGAGTGCTAATTACTCGTACATATAACTTTATAAAAATCACGGATAGTTGTCAACCCCGTAAGATATAACCACTTTATTCGTGGTTAAACAAACTAAACAAATGCATTATTTTAGTAAAAATCGATATTATTCCCGGCCTTCTTCTACCGCTTTCTGCCACAATCCCAGCATCAGCCAAAACAGCATTATCCCGACAGAAAGGGTCCAAAAATAATGGTCAAACAAGAACAATACAAGCATAACAGCAAAAATGCATGAATAAGTCACAACCCGGGGATGAATAATATGTTGATTGACTGCCAGCCAACTGCTTCTGATCACCTGAATAATCAAAGCCAAAAAGATTATCAACCCGAACAAACCCAGCTCCACGAAGACAAGCATGTACACATTGTGCACCGGCTGGTATTCCTTCCCGGAAAGGCCGGAATCAATTGCATCTTTTACCGCCAGTGTATAACTGTTGATACCTACTCCATGCAACCAGTTTTCTTCCAATAATTCCGTTGCCTGCTGGAAATAAGTAGCGCGGTCATTAAACGATTTTTGCTCCAGGCGGGACGATGACACAATGCGCGTAGATACTGTTTCCGGATAGATTAATAGAAACATCAAAAACACCACAACAATAATGCCGACCACTTTTGCAATTTCTATTCTCCACTTTTTTGACTTGCGCAGGGATACAACCAGAAAAAAAATCAGTGCAAGCAACAAGGCAAGCCATCCGGCCCGTGAGAATGATACAAACAGGCCGGCGATCAGTATCGCAATCAATCCGGGTACCAGTTTATAAAAATTTCCTTTTTTCTCAAGATAGATCCCCAAAAGAATGATGAATCCGATCACCAAAAATCCGGCCAGAATATTCGGATGAGAAAACGATCCATAGGCCCGCATAAAACGATTGGTTGCCGTTTCTACCACACTGGTTCCTGACACAAATGATTCATGCAGAGTCATACCTAACCATTTGGAACTGATTGTTTTTTGAAATGAGAACTGTAAAACTCCAATCACACTTTGTAAAACTGCCGATGAAGCAAAGGCAATACCGGCTTTACTCAAACTGAATTTGCTGGTTGAGATCAGCCAATAGAGCAGTACTCCTTCAGCGATTTTTACCACTCCATACATAGAAACATACGCATCGCGTGCCCAGTAAATCGACAAGAATGACAAAACCAACATGCCAAGGGCAAAAGACCAGACACTGAACTTGTTGGTCTGTAGTATTTTTTGCTTTTCTCTATCACCGGCGGTTATTAGGCGGAAAATAACCAGGATAATCAGCAGGATATCAATTGCGTATAAACTCACCGTGCCGTATTCCCAATAATCTCTGTTCAAAACACCTTCCTCGATTATGAAACGCGTCTGCCAGGGAAGTAAAAAAATCCACAAATAGATCCCCCATTCCAGAATTTTTGTAATTTTCTGTCTCATCGTTTTTAATTTAACTCACTATCAAGCTTACTGATAAATCTTTCCGCGTACTGTTTCCGACGGTCATTTTCATGGAATTTCAATATATTGTCTTTAATAATCACGGCAGTGCTATTTTCCCACAGCTTGCTCGATTTATTCCTGATCATTTTACTTTTTTGAATTTTTTTCAGGAATTTTTCTACAATATCACCGAACGATCCGCCCAGCATCGACTCCTGCATCCGCTTGACTGCGAGCGACCACTTTGTATCTTTAACACTCCTGCGCAGAACCGGTTTGTTGATTATCAAATTGGGCAGAAATTCCTTAATCCATTCATTTGCTTCAACCAAATCATTAAAACTATTCTGATGATCATAAATCGGAACCAACTGCCCATACCAATAAATAAAATACGGGTCTAAAGGCTTGATCATTAACTGCTCCAAATCCAAATGCTCATCCGTGATGTAAAAACTTAAACATACCCGGTTGCTGATTGTGCGATGATGCCTTCTCATCCTCATCAAATGAGTTACTACGGAAACAAAAAAACGGGTCTGCCATAGGCGGTTCCGTTTCAGAATTACAAATACGTCGATATCGCTAAGTAAGCTTGCGTTACTGTATGCCAGATTATTGCAGACGGCGATCATATTTACAAAAGGAATATAACGCAATACTTTCGCCACCCGCACCGCCCTTTTCATCTTTCCTTCCGCCATTCGGTATCTCTGTTTTCTGATTTCCACGATGCTTTCTCTTCCTTTTAGAAAGTAAAATCCTTTTCTGGATTCAATTTTTTTCGAGATGACCGGACTTTGCTCTATTACTCCCAGAATATCCGCCAAACCATATTTTTTGCCACCGCCTTCGGTAAATAACCACTTCTCTATTTCCATCAGTGTCAGCGGATAATCAAAGGAGTCAAAGTAACAAAAAGTTGCAATAATCGCCTTTTCCAGTTCTGTGTAGTTGTTTTGCTGCATATGTTGATTATAGCCCGACGGTTACTAAAACTCAATCAAAAAGCCCGCTTCATATGAATGGACATATTATTGAGGCGGGCCTTGATATGATTTATTTCAATTCCTGTTTCAGGTACAGTCCGGTATATGATGCTTTTACCTTTGATACATCCATAGGCGTTCCGACGGCAATCACTTCACCACCCCTGTCTCCGCCTTCCGGACCGAGGTCAATTATCCAGTCCGTAGATTTGATCACATCCACATTATGTTCAATAATCAGTACCGTATTGCCTTTATCTACCAGCTGATTCAAAACGCTGAGTAACAGTTTTACGTCTTCAAAATGCAGGCCAGTTGTCGGTTCATCCAGAATATAAAGAGTTTTGCCGGTCGATCGGCGTGAAAGTTCAGTAGCAAGTTTGACGCGCTGTGCCTCACCGCCGGAAAGTGTCGTGGCATTCTGACCAAGCTTCATGTATCCCAGTCCGACGTCTTCCAGAGTCTGAATTTTTTGTTTGATCGCCGGTATGTTATTGAAAAACTTTGAAGACTCCTCCACCGTCATCCCAAGAATGTCCGCAATATTTTTACCTTTATAATGAATCTCCAATGCTTGTTGGTTATACCTTTTGCCGTGGCACTCCTCGCATTCAACAAATACGTCCGGCAGAAAATGCATTTCAATTCTTTTTACGCCGTCGCCCTGACATGCTTCGCAGCGGCCACCCTTAACATTAAAACTGAACCTGCCGGCTTTGTAACCTCTGATCTTTGCTTCAGCAGTCTTGGTAAACAAGTCACGGATATAAGTAAAGACTCCGGTGTATGTTGCAGGATTAGATCTCGGCGTTCGTCCGATTGGTGACTGGTCAATATTAATCATTTTATCCAGATTTTCAATTCCTTTGATCTCTTCGTGTTTGCCTGGTAGATCCTTTGACTGGTAAAAATAGTGTGAAAGAGATTTCGCCAGAATTTCCGTCATCAGAGTGGATTTGCCCGATCCAGAAACACCGGTAATGGAAACAAATTTTCCGAGCGGAATAGAAACATTAATATTCTTTAGGTTAAATTCACTGGCACCAATAATCTCCAGACTCTTACCGTTGCCTTTTCTGTATTTCTTAGGAGAAGGAATTTCTTTTGCTCCAGACAAATATTGTCCGGTCAACGACTTTTTGCATTTTGCGACAAATTCCGCCGTTCCCTGTGCGACTACTTCTCCGCCGTGCTCGCCCGCTCCCGGTCCGATATCAATAACATTGTCAGCGGCCATGATCGTGTCTTTATCGTGCTCTACAACCAAAACCGTATTACCCAGATCACGCAGTTCTTTGAGTGTTTCAATCAAACGATTATTATCACGCTGATGCAATCCGATGGACGGCTCATCCAATATATAAACCACACCGACCAGTGAAGATCCGATTTGCGTAGCCAGCCGGATGCGCTGAGCTTCTCCGCCGGAAAGCGAAGATGCCGAACGGTCCAGTGTCAAATAGTCTAATCCGACATTCTGTAAGAATTGAATTCTGGCCCTGACCTCCTTCAAAATCTGTTTGGCAATTTTCTGCTGTCTTTCGGTAAGCGCTTCCGGATCATTGGCTTTGCCTTTAGTACTGAGTTTTTTGAAAAATTCACTCGCCTGGTCAATTGTCATTTCCACTATCTGGGCAATCGACTTTCCGCTGACTATAACAGACAGTGCTTCCAACTTCAACCGCCTGCCATTGCAGACCGGGCATTTGTGAATACGCATGTATCTTTCTATCTCGGAGCGCATGTAATCCGATTCCGTTTCTTTGTACCTCCGCTCCAGATTCGGAATCACACCTTCATAGGTTGTCCAAAATTCTTTCACCTTACCGGTGCCATAGTCATTATTCACATCATAACCCTTATTGCCGGTACCGTATAAAACAATATCCATATGCTCTTTTTTCATGTCTTTGACCGGAACATTGATGGAAAAATTATTTTCATGGGCAACGGCTTCCAGAATTCTGTGCATCCAGGTCTGACTGGAGGACGTTCTGCTCCAGGGCCGGATAGCACCCTCGGCGATTGATAGTTTTTTATTGGGGATGATCAGATTTTGGTCCACATCCAGTTTGGTTCCGAGTCCGGTACAGGCCGGACACGCGCCATGCGGGCTGTTGAATGAAAAATTGCGCGGTTCAATTTCGGAAAGATTAATACCGCAATTTTCACAGGCGAAATACTGGCTGAAAATCAGATCTTCTTTTTTCTCATCAGCAAATGAAATCAAAAGGACACCGTTACCCAGATCCAAAGCGGTTTCCACCGATTCGGAAATACGGGCCCGGTCTTTTTTTAAGGAAGCGTTCATCTCTAGGCGGTCCACCACCACATCCAGGTTATGTTTTTTTTGTTTATCAATATCCAAATCTTCCGCTTCTTCTATGCTGTAAATCTCTCCGTCCAAACGCACCCGGACATAACCCACCTTCCTGATCTCTTCCAGAGTTTTCTTATGTTCACCCTTTTTATCTTTGATTACCGGCGCCATGATCATGATTTTGGTGTTTGCCGGCAGGTCCAGGACATGTTCAACAATCTGATCAACATTCTGCTTCACTACAAGCCTACCGCACTTTGGACAATGGGGAACGCCGGCACGAGCGTAAAGTAAACGGAGGTAATCATAAATTTCTGTTACCGTTCCGACCGTTGATCTCGGATTGTGTGATGCTGTTTTCTGATCGATGGAAATAGCAGGAGAAAGCCCGGTGATCTGATCCACGTCAGGCTTATCCATTAAACCCAAAAACTGCCTGGCATAGGCGGACAGACTTTCGACATAACGACGTTGTCCTTCAGCATAAATCGTATCAAAGGCCAGAGAAGATTTACCGGAACCAGAAAGCCCCGTTATTACGACCAGCTGATCGCGGGGAATGGTAATATCGATATTCTTCAGATTATTAACGCGCGCGCCTTTTACGACGATTGAATCGGACATACTGGAATATTATTAAAATTTAATCAATGGATAACAGTATACAGGCATTTTGATCTAAGGTCAAGCATATGGGGGTTTGCCATTAACAACATGTGTCCTATAATACAGATATGCACAAATATTTCTTTATTCTTGGCCGTTCCCCACGTCTTTCACGGGCGGAGATCGAGTCAATATTACCGACATTGCCCGGTGAGTACAGGATCACTGGCCAGATTGATGATGTCCTTTTTTTGGATTTTAAAATATTCGGCGATGACGGATTTCAGATGAAAGATTTGATGGACCGCTTAGGCGGAACAATCAAAATCGGAAAAATTATCGACGAAGCAGAAGGGAATAAACAAATTTTCAAAACTTTGACTGTTGACCGGTTAATCGACAAATACCTCCCACAGACCGACCAGAAAATAACGTTCGGTTTCAGTCTGTATAAAACCGGTGGAACATATTCCAACTCTTTTGAAAAAGACGTAACCAGGAACGGTATTCAGATCAAGATGGGGCTGAAAAGAAAAGGTCATAATGCCCGCTTCGTGACGGCCAAAGACAAGACACTTTCCTCGGTAATCGTCGGCGAAAACAAACTGATCGAGCGCGGAGCAGATCTCTGTATCTTTTTTGAAAAAGACAAAATATTGATCGGTAAAACCATCGCCGTACAGGATTACAAATCTTTCGGCAAATTCGATTACGGCCGGCCGAGCGCCGACCCGCGTTCCGGCATGCTCCCACCGAAGGTCGCCCGAATCATGGTGAACCTGTCACAAATTAAACCGGACGGGATACTACTGGATCCTTTCTGCGGATCGGGCACAATTTTGCAAGAGGCTCTCCTTTTGGGCATAAAAAAAGTAATCGGCTCCGACATCAGCCCCAGAGCAATCAGCGATACCACTAATAATTTAAAATGGGTTGCATCGGAATTAAATTTATCCGAAAAAAATTACCAAGTATTCCAAAGCGACATACGCGAATTGCCAAAAATATTAAAAACCAAAATAGATGCGATTGTAGCCGAACCTTTCCTTGGACCACCGCTTCGGGGCAGTGAATCAGTAATGCAACTCGAGGAAAATATCAAAGAACTGTCGAAACTCTATATAGAATCCTTCCGTAATTTTCGAAACTTGATCAAAGAGGATGGAAAAATTGTAATCATTTTCCCGGTGATGAGGAAAGATAATAAAGAATATTATCTGCCGATCCTGGAAGAAATCAGCAAGCTGGGTTTTCAAATAAAAAAGTACACCGACGCAAGCTCCCGGGGTGGATATCTGTATTCCCGCCCGGACCAGAAAGTAATGCGGGAAATATTTGTGTTTGAACTAGCTAGATAATATTATTAATATAAAAACTATGAGAGAAATTGGATTCAATAGAGCAAATACTGGTAACCATGACACCCCACCAGAAGAAGAAACACAAATTACAGAAACAATAAGTCCAGAAATTGAAAGTGTTGTTCCTGAACTGCCATTAACAACAAAAACTGAAATTCGCCAAGAACTTACAGATAAATTAACCTCCCTACTACAGGATATTAATTTACAAAATGATGCATTTGAATTGACTAAACCTCGGCAAAAGGGGGAAATCCCAAGACCAAGAACTTTGCAACCGGGAACTAGTGAACTGGCTGAAAAATTTAAAGTTCCCGGTGTCGCTGAAATTGTAATGCAAAAAACACAACGTGAATTTGATGAATTGAAATCTTTACTTGATAATCTTGATAGTGGTACAAATTATGATAGCATTGCTCTTTATCTTGATAATATTAAAACAAAAGAGGAAAATAGAATTGATACCGAAATAGAAACTCTAAGTGCCAGTAAAAAAGATCCACTGGGAATATTAGCACCGACACCAGGCACAATTAAAAAAAGAATGGAAGATAAAAAAGCGCAAAAAGAAAACGAAACCAGGAAAAGACTGGATTGGGTACAAAAACTTCGCAATCCATAAAATTTATAATCCTAGCCCGGATCAAAGAGTGATGAGAGAAATATTCGTTTTCGAGCAGATAAAATCTTAGAAACGTCGAAAGCTGATCTTTATTTGTGATAAAATATAAATGAGTTTAATATTAACAAAAAATTTATGAGCCCATCAGAAAGTGGTATGGTCATACCCGGTCAAAAGCCACCTGATCAAAATACTCCAGAGCCAGAGCAGGAAGAGACAAAGTCGCCAGATCAAGAAAAAAAGAGCGTTTTCTTTTTCTTTAGAGTGCGGCCTAGAGAACTTTTTCATGTACTCCATGATAGAGATATTAATGCGACTTGGCCAGTTGCTAAACAGAATATATTAGAGAACTTGGCTAGATTCTTTCAGGAGCAAGGCAGAAGAACAGATGCGGTTGAGATGGCAAGGATAGATAGAATTTTAGAAAGCACCGATTTCGAATTCAAAAACCCTGCTGCAAACCCAAAAGAAAATCCTAGCGGAACACTCGCTTGGAAATTAGGTGAGCTTGAACAGGCTTTAGCAGACGAATTGAATAAACGCGAATAAATTGTAAAAGGTTAGAAATATTTATTGCCGAACTGGAGCGTAATTTGTATTAAATATTTGAGAAATATTTTAGTATTTTAATCAGTTAACAATGTGACTATGAAAAAGACTACAAAAAAACCAAATTATTTGCAGATGGCAAAAAGGGATATTGAGGCAATACAAAAAATTCAGATCAGCTTAAATAAAATGATTAACGAATTAGCAAAAAATCTGAGGATTGCCAATCAATTAGAAAAAGGTAAAAAATATAAGGGTATTAAAAAATAAGGATTTAGGTCATCAAATTTCTTAAAAAACTTCGCAAAAACAGAGAATTTATATAATCTTCATTGCTGTATTACCACCCTGTTCACTCCCAACGTCGCATACGCTTGTCTGTTGTATAAAATCGAATTTTCCTTTTAGCGAAAAAATTTAATATATAAAAAAGATCCTATTCTGACCCGGATCTCTTGGGGGTGTTGCCAGCTAGTGTGCCAGCAACATGAGAAGAAGAAGAACGACTACTGACTCCGTTATCAAAGAAAGCCAAACGGCTTCCTTTCTGGCTTCATTATACCGCTCCATGCCATCAGCACAGACTATGACGTCGGCGATGAAGGAAACGAAGGCTATGAGAGCGCTGAAGACGAAGATGCCGCGGGCGCGGAATTCGGCACTGAGGAGAGGGGCACAGGGATAGACGGCAAAGTAGACGGCGCATATGAAGGGGGCACAGGCGGCGCTGCTGAAAGCCGCGAATGCCGCAAAGGTGCCTGCGAAAAATAAGGCAAAGACGGTGAAGGCTAAAGCGGCAATGGCGCAGGCGGTGAAGGCCCTCTCCTTATCACCAACTTGCAAGGTGATGAAGAAAACAGCCAAGACCAAAACAACCGCTAGCACCTGGTACTTACCCAGCTTGTTCCAGAACAAGCTGTTTTGGAAAGTCAGCGTTTTTTCCATTTCTTCCCTTCTTGTTTTACGCAAGGGCCTGATGAGTTGACCATTTTTTTTGGTCAACGGAGTAGTGTATCATAAGTATATAATCTTGTCAACCACTAGATTAGCCCAAAAAATTCCCCTAAATAATAATCTTGTCTTAAGAAAATTCGACATCACACAACACCACTGATGCAGAGAAAACAGCTTTAAAAAAAGCTGTTTCCTCAATTGCCACTGTAATTCTATAATGTTACTATTACATTATATATACGTTTGTAATTATGAAAGATAAGACAATAAAAGTATTATTCATTTGCAAATCAAATACCGGCCGGAGTCAAATGGCCGCCGCTTTTTTGAAAAAAATAAAGCCGGAATTATTCGTTATGGATGCCGGTAGCCAGGTGGGCCAACGGGCTGGTACAATCATTCATGAATATGTAATAGATGTAATGCGTGAAGTTGGATTTGATTTGTCAAAACAAACCAGAAAGCAATTAACGCCTGAACTGGCAAAAGTGGCTAATAAAATAATTGTTATGGATGAAAAGGGAAATCTACCTGATTACCTGCTTGGCTCAGGAAAAGTGACTTTTTGGGATATTGAAGATGCAGCGGGTACTGACTTAGCATTTCATCGAAAAATAAGAGACCAGATAAAAAATCTCGTTGAAAATAATCTATCGTCATGAAAGATAAGACAATAAAAGTATTATTTGTGTGCAGTGATAATTTCGGCCGGAGCCTGATTGCCGAATACTTGCTGAAAGACTGGCTGTCCAAAAACAACCGGTTTGATATTGAAGTATCTTCCTGCGGAACAGACGCAGACAGCAATACCAGTTTTTTTAGTCAGGAGCATTTGAAAAAACTAATGGAAATGGGAATTGATACATCTGGACACAAGAGAACTCAAGTGACTAAAGGACTACTTGATAAAAGAGATGTTGTAATCGCGATGGCTGATAACCACCAGGAATATTTAAAAAAATATTTTAATGTTACTGCCCCGCTTTTCAATGAACTGTGCAATAATGAAAAATCTTCCATCCGGATTTCCCCGCCCGGCACAGATGAAAAAATCCCCGGCAGAATGATTGAAATAGTTGATTATATTAATCAGTCAATCCCCCGGCTGATTTCTGCAATAGATAATAAAACTAAGGCATAAACTATAAAAATGCCAAAAACAACGCTTATAATAATTACAGGGCTCCCTGGAACGGGAAAAACGACTTTGGGCAAAAAATTATCTAAAGAGCTATGTTTGCCTTTTATCAGTAAAGATGACATTAAAGAATTACTTTTTGATAGTTTGGGCTGGTCTGATCTAAAATGGTCTAAAAAAATTGGTAGCGTAAGTTACGATTTACTTTATTATATTACTGAATCGCTGTTAAAGACTAATAGTTCATTAATTATTGAAACAAACTTTGATCCAAAATTTGCAAATCAAAAATTAACAGAGCTAAAAAATGAATACCATTTTTTTCCATTTCAAATCAGATGTATCACGGACGGAAAAATACTTTTTGACAGATTTAAAAGACGTTCTGAATCTAGCGAGAGGCATCCTGGACATATTGATAATCAAAATTTAGTGGAATGGAAAAAAATATTATCAACAGGAAGAATTGAATCAATTGATATTGGTGGTGAACTATTTGACATTGACACTACTGATTTTAATGATATTGACTATAATAAATTATTTAATGCTATTAAATCATCAACTAATATTGCCACCACATAATCTTTAAACTAAAAAGTCATGAAAACAATCTTAGTAGACGCGGTCAATGCGTTTGTAATTAAGAACGAGGGTATCTACGAACCGATGCACGATCTGCTCGAGCAATATCCGAACAGGAAAATTATTTTAACCGGCGCCGATGACGAGCAGATGAAAATATTCGGCCTGGATAAAATGCCCTATGAAGTATTTACACTGAAACACAATCCGGAAAAAACCGATCCTAAATACTACGAGACAATGCTGGAACATTTTAATTTTAATGCAAAAGATGTTATTTATTTTGAGCATAATGAAGAAGCGGTAGAAAGCGCTCAATCAATCGGGATTAATACATACCATTACGATAAAGACACCAGAGATATTTCGTCATTGAAAAAATTCCTAAATGATAATTTGTAGATTAGTTTGTACAAAATTTTGTTTGAATAAATGAAAAACCAAGCATCAATTTGGTGCACTTTTTAATTCATAATTCAATGCAATGCATTTGATTATAAAGAATATTTGGGGTAGAATTAAAGAGTAATTTCGCATAATAACAGTGTACGAAATAACCAAAATTGTTTTAGACAGTTTATCCTGAGATACAAAAAATATTAAATAATCTAATAGTACTATCATGAAAGAAAGTTCAGTAGGTTCCACCCCATCTCAAGACACCCCATCTCAAGAAACCAACGAAGTTCATGAGAAGAGATTTAAATCAGCAATAACAAAATTTCTCACTGAAGAATTTGCCATGTTCCCGGAACGATTGAGTAACCATTATGGTTTTGATTTCGATATTAGTGCTCCAAAAAAAGCTGACCTAGACAGTTTGCAATCAGGAGATTTTGAGATTACTAATTTCCAAACATCTCCCACTTCTGACCCCGAAAAACTAGGCTTTACTTTCTATGTCGGCGATACAGAATTTCATATCAGCGGTAAAGCAGCTGATAGAGTTTATGAGCTTATGGAAGAATAATAGTATAGGAATAAACTTCGGCAACAACCCGATCACCATAACTTCCAGCGAAGCAGATCAGTCTTTGCGTCCGGATGCAGTATCAAAACCGCATTGGTATCAAAGGATAGGTTTTAAAGGATAGTGCTTTCGAATAAAGAAAAGGACTTGTCCGTAATGACGGTCTTTTTTATTTGACTAAATAATTATCTACCTTATACTGGGATAAGCTGGTCCATCCACCTCAATCACTCTGGAGGGAACCACATGTGTCCGTACTGCCGTCGGAAATCCTGTAATGAGGAATGCCCCGCCTACAACGGGGCGGCAAGATGGTTCGAGCGCATGCGCTGGGAGACCTACGCGCGGGAGGCACGCGCGGACTGGTACGACTAGACACATCACTTGATTGACATGGAATCAGCGCCCGCACCGAACCCCGTGGTTTGGTGCATTTTTTATTATTAAAGATAACCAAGAAATTAAACTAATAAATATGAATGAGTAGGGAAATAATAATCAGGCGAGCAAGCTCGCCACCTACACCAAAATAATGTAATATTTCATTCAAAATACAATGTAGGCGCAGAGCTTGCTCTGCTGTCATTCAATAAGCTGTAGTAAAAACTATCCCGATATTTACTGAACAACCTGGTTCCTTATAATTGACAAAAAACATATAGGGAATAAGATAATACCGGTGCTTTTGGATTGGAGCTTTTCCCGGAAAGGAGGGTGGCTAATGGAAAAGCGCAATGTGGCTTCCAGCAGGTTCATCATAGTTGCTCGCAAGTTTGAGGAACGAGCCTACCGGCGACTATATGGTTATCGCGGTCCACCGATCCCCTGCATGCCTCCGCGAAAAAGAGGCAATCCCTTCCGCCGTCTCATCCGCCGTGATGCAGACTAAATAGTACCTCCGCATCGGACCCTGTGGTTTGGTGCATTTTTTATTGACAAGAAAAATAGCCGGAGCTAGGATAAACAAGTCCTTCCCCAGTCGTTTTTGTGTTTCCGGTAACCGGAGGGAAGAGAAATGCCCAGACGCAAAAACCCCAATGCCGAACTGCTTCGCGACCGGCAGGCACAGCGTCGGCGGAAGAACTTCCGCCGCAAGTGGGCCAATTCGCCCACCTTCGTCGCGAAGCATCCGACGCCGTGGCATTGGGATCACGGCGTGCTCTACGACAAGTACGGTGCGGAAATCATCCGCGAATCCCCCAACGCCTGCGGCAAGGACGCAAACCCCGCGCCCCAGCCGCACGAACACAGGGTCACACCCCCTTCCCCGGGAGATCGTTTCAACAACAAACGTTCATTTCCATCCTCCCCCATCTATCGTCCCTGGGGCATCTAGTCCCACGACTTCCCCGTCATGAAATATGGCGGTTTTTTTATATACCAAAACCAGCCTTGAACACTGTATGATCTATTGATTATTCGGGTAATTTGGAGGTATGATTAGAGAGATGATTCAAATAGAAACTAGAATGGTAAAATAAATTTATACTAAATATATGAACAAATCACCAGATACCTTTTCAGGACTACCACAAACGGAAATGTCCGCGAATATTGAAGTTGAAAAAATACCTCGCTATTACATTATGATTACAAGGCACGCTGAACGGATGCCTTCCGGCGAATTGAGCCCGGAGGGTGTCGCCCACGCGAAAGCTAAAGGAGAAGCATTAAAAGACGTTGAGGTATTAAAATCTTACGCCAGCGATCATCCCAGCGGTAGGACATACGAAACGGCGGAAAATATCGGCATAGAAGCTGATGTTAAATCTCCTGCGACCGGAGAGCGTTATAAAACCAGGATGGTTAAAGGGATTCAGTATGACGTGCTTGATCCGTCAGTTATTAAAGATGCTAAGTTAATGATTGAAGAAGCTACTTTAGATGAAATTAATGCAGAATACCCGGAATTGGCACAGTTAATAAACTCCGTTTTGAACGAAGACACAAGCGGTACTTTAACCAAAGCCAATTCCAATGGTGAACTCATGGTAGATATAGAAAAACTACCAAAAGAAATTCAAAAGCAAATTGCACCGATCAGACAAAAACATCAAAAAATTGGTTTTGAAAGTGTGCTAGATAATCCTGATGCCGTAAAAAAAATGGCCGCCGGTTTGTCTCATCAACTGGTCAGTAAAGAAAAATTATTAGCCCGGTACTCAAAAAAAAGAAAAGATACCCCACTAAAAAAAGATGTGGTAATTAATATTACTACCCACGGGATGTTTGCCGAGTCACTGTTAAAAGATGCCGGCATACTCGTTAAACCAGATGGCGAGGAAATATACGGTATTGATAAAATGGATTCCGATGATTTAGGCGGATATATCCAACCGGCAGAATCTATTTATTTGGACATTGGCACAGACCCCGACAATATCCCTGAAAAAATTCCGGTAATATTTGAAACGGGAAGAAATGTTAATGGAAGTGTTTATATAGATCGTTCACGGTTAGAACAACTAGATATTGATTTCGGCGCAAACGAAATCACAAAGCAAGAATAAAAATATTTTGATCAAAACCTCCAAAATCGACCGATTAATTAATGAGGCGGTTAATACTGAATGGTTTTTACTAACTAAAAGACCTGACATACCTCCTTTGCCTGTTTGGTATAAGATAAAATTTAGCGCCCTGAGCAAAGAAAATGAAAAAATTTACGGTGCAGGCATTCCGTCTGCATGTTTTTGGTATGATAACAATGTAGAATTTTATCTCCACGGAAAAGAATATCGTTTAGCTATTAAGCGGGCGACTGAAATATTATATTCAAAATCTAAACTCAATAAGCATTTAATAAAATTAAAACGGAAATGCCATGATGCAAAAATTTCGGCTATGGCATTCGACAATGAACATTGGAAAAAATTTAATAACAAGCAAATTTTAAAAATATACACCAATTCCGTCAATAAATATGTCCTATCATACATTTATGGATTTATAACATGGTGTACTCCTGTATTACAAAGTGACGCTAAAACAATTATCAATAAATATAGTGCGGCGCTCAATAAAATAAATATTTCCCCCGACCAGGCATTAGGTATCCTTATTGTCCCGGATGACACAACTATTTACCAAGAGAAGGAAAAAGTTATTGCAAAATTATCAAAAAAATATAAGAAATTTTTGAGTGGGTACAGAAGTGAAAAATTTCTAATGAGCAACCATCCGGAGCTTTATGCGGAAATAAAAAGATTTATCAATAAATACTGCTGGGTTGGTTTTAATTACACAGGACCTGCCTTAAATTATAAAACGGCTGTAAAAGAATTACTGCAATCAAGGGATTACATACAATCAAAGCTACCGACAAAAAAAGAAATTCGCAAAATTTGCAAATTTAAGGAAAAAGAAAAACAAGTTTTTTACGCACTGGAAATGATTTCTTATACCAAAGATTTGAGAAACGTAACAGATGACTATATCCATTATTGCTTCAGTAATTTTTATCAAGAGGTCTCAAAACGGGCAGGACTAACAAAAACAGATGTTCAATATTTATGGGACGATGAATTAAATAAGTTGTTAAATGAGAAAAATAAAATCACTCCGCAATACACCCAAAAAAAACAAAAATTTTGTGCAGCCTTTGCCTCACCCGGATCTGTGGGGGTAAAACAGTATTATTTAGGTAAAGAAGCACGCAAGCAAAGAGAAAATGTTTTCAAAAACAGCAACCAGCCATTAAGAAATGTGCCCGGCAATTCTATCAAAGGCACTATAGCATCAACCGGCATGGTTACCGGGACAGTAAAAATCATACACAATGCCAGCGAAGTTGGGAAAGTAAAAAAAGGCGATATTCTAGTTGCAGGCATGACCAGCCCCAAATACATGCCGGCTATTTTTAACTCAAGCGCTATTATTACTGATGATGGAGGGTTAACTTGCCACGCGGCGATCATTGCCAGAGAATTAAAAAAACCATGCGTTATCGGAACTAAAATAGCAACCAGTGTTTTAAATGACGGTGATTTAGTAGAAGTTAACGCAAATAAAGGTATAATAAAAATTATTAAAAAGAAAAGTAAATAGCTACAAATTAAGTGTATTACTTTTTCAAAAAAATGGATAAATCAAAATTTGATTCAGAGAAATCAACTATTATAAGTGAATTGCGTATTGGTTTAACTGCGGGATTTATCGTTTTATTAGGTGACGTTATTGGCGATTTCTTGCATGATGTTTTTAGTTTTAGATATTATCTCTCATTTAAATTATTCATTCCAATTTTTATTGCGTATATATTAATTTATCGTATAGAAAAATATAAGAGTACACGCAAACATTAGCTGAATAATAGTTAGGCGAGCAAGCCCGTGCAGTTGCGAATAACTGCATCTGGCAAACTCGCCACCTACACCAAAATGTAATATTTCATTCAAAATACAATGTAGGTGCAGAGCTTGCTCTGCAGACAGTCATAAGAACTAACCCCGAATTGACAGATATTAAACCGAACTTTTTTTGATGCATTTTTTTGTTTATGACAAGACATCGCATTTTGTCTGTGATATAATTTGATAAGTAAGAAATTAAAATTAATATCAACAAGTATGATAAATAAAAGAGGAATTGCACCAGTATTAATGGTTTCCATAATAGCAGTGGCCGTTTTGATCGGTGGTGGTTTAATATGGTATTTTGTATCTCAGAGTGATACTGAAAATACAAACACGATTACCACAAATACAAATTCAGTTATTGTAAACGCTAACACATCTTTAAATTCAAATATAAATAATACTGCTAATACAAACACAAACCAAGTAGTAAATACAAACGTAAATCAACCCACCACTAATGGCAATATTGACATACAAGATAACTCATCATATATCGCCGGGGAAACAGTTCAAGTAAATGAGTATATGTCGCCTATATGTTCACAATATGGTAATAACTGTGATCAAATAAAAATATCCCTAGAGGTTGATTTAACAGAAGATAGCAATGGTGACCAATTAACTGGCAAATTTTATGCCCGAGCTTATTTAGCTAATAGAAAAGTTGGAGAAATACAAATAACACAAAGCTATGACGCATTTTGTGGTGATGGCGGACAACGAGAAGCATGTACAGAAGATGTAGAAAGAATACTAACTTTGAATAATCCATTCAAATCAAATTTTTATCTTACCTACCAATCAGAACAACAAGATATTTGGTATAAATTGACTTTAAATAATTCTCCAATACAATCAAGCTATAGTGGCCGTTGGATCGACTTCTATTACAAAAATGATGTCGTAAATATTAGTTTCCCTCAATAAAATATCAATGCATCTTCACTATCGTGAATACTAAAAATCCTAGCGTGGCTAAGATTTTTAGTTAAGTAACAGAATCATTTGTGATTTATTTGATATTGCCGTCAAAAAAACATTTTAAAAAAACGACCTCTTTAGGCGGGTCGTTTTGCCTTTTCCCGAACGGGAACGGAATCTTCGATGAAGAGCTGCCATCCCAGCATATGCCGGTGGAAGTGTAGTACGTCTAATGCCGCATCCCGATCAGCCGAGCGCCAGAGTTGACGATATGCCGCAGCAACCGCATCATCACGGGCAGGGCCCATTGCCATTCTGGTGAAGGTGCTGAGATTCACTCCGCTCACCTCCTCGTCTGCTGACCACACTTTGCAATCCGGTAAGGAAAGACGAAAGCTATTTTCATACTAGTCAATATCCATATTTTTGTCTAATTTATAAGATCTCTTTGTTGAACGGATATCAAAAAACCACATTGCAGTGGCCAAATATGTGATTATTAATAATGCTGGCAAATTTTTTGCAAAGAAAAAAGAGGGTCTATTGCCGTGTAGATAGATCCTCTTATCTAGTGCCCAATTATTTGAGTTCGGTGACATCGGCATGGCTATTACCATCCATGCTGGTATTTACCACCTCACTCGGATCGGTCAGTGCGATAGCACGGAACATATCACCGTTTTGTTCGATGCTGATAAAGAGAAAGGTTCTCCTGCGTATCTTCCGCCAGGCTCCCATGCGACTATAGAGTTCCTGCATGGACTTGGCCTTGAAGATGTGAGAATTCAACTCATGCTCATCGTTGGGTGACATTGCATCACCTCCTCCACTCGTTTTACTGTGAATGTGCGACCAGTCCAATATATTAGCAAGAACCATCAGATTGTCAATATCTATCGCTTTGAATCTCAATAAAATATTTGGATTTTTAATCAAAAAAACCACGCTTTGTGGTCCGTAAATTTTATTTATTTAGAAAAAATGCCGAAGCTTCCCTCCCAGATAAGCCTCGGCGCATGAGTATTGAAACACGACCTGTGGTCATGAAAACGATCTGACGGGATCACCTCCCTTCGTACTCCCAAGGGTTAGATTTAGGCTCTCGCCTACCCTTGAGAGAGATATGATCACCCCCTCTCTAGCTTATAGCTGACTCGGCAACCATGAACTTCCTCGTACGGGGAGCTTCCCTGCGGGACTGGAGCACGATGGCCCCCTTTCTGGTCAACAGACCGTTCTTGGTTGCGGGGGGAGGGACATACCTCTTCTTGTGCGGAGCAGATGTTCGCTTGGTTGTGTCGTCGTCCATGCCGACTCCTCAGAAGAAGTGACTCATTAGTGACCCTGTTTTTATATTATCATACTTTAGACGAGTAAAGCAACTAGGCAATTCGGAAATAGATCGTGTCCCCGTCTTTTACCTCGTATTCTTTGCCTTCCAGATGCATTAGGCCCTTTTCTTTCGCTCCCTGTTCTCCGCCTTGTTCCACCAGATCCTGCCAGTTGGTCACTTCCGCGCGGACAAAGCCTTTTTCAAAATCGGTATGGATTACCCCGGCCGCCTGGGGAGCCAGCGTTCCCTTTTTCACTGTCCAGGCGCGGGTTTCTTTGGGACCGGCGGTCAGGAAGGTAACCAGCCCCAGCATTTTATATGATTCCACAATTAGTTTTTCTAGTCCGGTCTGTTCTATTTTCATCTCCGCCAGGTATTCTTTCACTTCATCTTCGGGCAGTGTCGCCAGTTCCGCTTCCAGTTTGGCACAAATAGCCAGATTGGGTGTTTTGCGGTTGTCCCGCAGGGTATTGATCTCGTCTTCCGAAACATTATAGACATATAGCACCGGCTTATAGGTTAAAAGGCTCAATTCCTTAACATACTTAATATCCTCTTTATTCACTTCCATACTTATAGCGAACTGTTCACTTTCCAAAATCTTTTTCAGGTTCTGCAGTACCTCTACGTTTTTTAACAGGTCCTTGTCTTTTGATGCTTTGGTTTGTTTTTCGAGTGGTCCTAACCGCTTACTCACAGTTTCCAGATCAGCCAGAATCAGTTCCAGATTAATGGTCGCGACATCCTCTTCCGGATCGATTTTTCCGTTCACATGAATAATGTCGTCGTTTTTGAAATCACGTACTACTTCCACAATCGCATCCACTTCCCGGATATGCGCCAAAAATTTATTACCTAAACCTTCGCCCTTAGCCGCACCTTTTACAAGTCCGGCAATATCAACAAACTCTATGGTTGTATGAATAGTTTTTTCTGAATTGTAGATTTTAGTTAGTTTATCCAGTCGATCATCCGGCACTGCCACTACTCCAACATTCGGTTCGATCGTACAAAAAGGATAGTTAGACGCATCTACCTGTTTTTTGGTTAAAGCGATAAATAGGGTTGATTTTCCGACATTCGGCAGACCAACGATTCCGATAGAGAAGGACATGGTGGTTGTTGTTAGGAATTAGGTTTTAGGGGTAAGGGTTAGCCGCGAATTAATTCGCGGCTATAATTGGTAAATAGTCATATTATTGTAACATGGATATTAGAATACAATTACCAATTACGAATTGCCGATTACCATTTACCACCCAATCATACCAGATATTTGCTAACTTGTAACAAGACCTATAGAATAACACCATGATCAGAATAGTTTTAGACACGAACGTATTAATCACCGGGGTGCAGGACGAATCCAGCTACTCCTTCCGGATTATTGAAGCCTGCCGGCAAATGAAGCTTCAGGCGGTCTTTAACCGTTCCCTGCTGAAGGAAAACAGACAGAAATCAAGGGAATTGATCAGGGAAAAAGCCTATCTTGAGATACTGGAGGATTTCTACAGAAAATCAAAGCACATCCCGCACAAAACCAGGGTGAATGTAGTGAAATGGGACAAGGAAGATAATAAACTGATTGAAGCGGCGGTCGATGGAAAGGCCGGATTCATTGTGACGGAAGACAATGATCTTCTGTTCCTTGGCGAATACAAAAATATAAAAATGGTGAAGCCACAAGAATTTTGGCGTCACTTTCAAGCAGAAGATGACAATAACGGTGAGTGGAAGGATTGGGTCAAAGGGATTATGAATGGCGCCTGATATGCTTTGCCAGCTGGTACGTATTTTCCAGAAGCAAAGCGACCGTCATCGGACCCACCCCACCCGGCACCGGCGAAAGATAGCCGGCTTTTTTTATTACCGAAGGATGTACATCACCGACAACTTTTTTTCCTTTCCGATTGTATCCGACATCAATAATGATCACGCCTTTTTTAATGTGTTTTGCTCGGACAAAATGCGGTTTCCCCAAAGCACTAATTACAATGTCCGCATCCTTTGCTGATATAATCTTTCTTCCTGAAGTAACCTTAACCCCTTTTTCTTCCAGCATCTTTTTCAAAGGGCCGATGAAGATCGGGCTCTTCGCCAGAATATGTGCGTGTTTATTTTTCAGTGAAATATGAGTACTTACCAAAAGCACTACAATCCCATATGGCAGGCCGGGTTGTATAATGGATTTCCCTCTCAGAAATAATTTTACATTTTCCGCGTGAAACCCGTCCGCATCTTTCCTGACATCAATCGCCTGGATTACTTTGTTTTCATTCAACCGACCGGGCAGTGGTAACTGCACTAGAATTCCGTGAATTTTTTTATCCCGATTCAGTTCTTTTACTTTTTGAATAATGGCTGTCTGCGCAGTTTTGGCAGGAAACAGATATTTTTCAAAATAGATACCGACCTCGGCGGAAGCTTTTTCCTTTAGTCCGACATAAGTTTCCGACGCCGGGTCATTGCCGACCAAAATAGCAGCCAGTCCGGGCTGGATATTTGATTTTGCAATTTTTCTTTTCAGATTCCGGCGAATACTGACTGCCAGTTTCCGGCCGTTGATAATTTTTACCATATGCTTCAAATCCTAAGATCAAAATTCTAATTTCTAAATAAATCACAAATTACAATTTTTTATTTTACATACTCTAGAATTAAAGAGTATGTTGTTTTAATTATTGTAATTTGAATATTATTTCGTATTTAGGAATTGTAATTTCGAATTTACTTTTTAGATATAACTCAAACCTTCATACAAAGGATATTCATCCATCAGTTCCTTCACCTGTTTTTTTATTTCGTCCTTCACTGATGAATCGTTAGCATTTTTTATCACCTTAGCAATCAACTGTCCGATCATTTCCATGTCTTTTTCTTTGAGTCCGCGGGTAGTTAGTGCCGGAGTGCCCAGACGGATGCCGGACGGATCAGTTGGTTTGCGCAGATCGTGGGGAACGGTATTTTTGTTTACAAAGATCTCGGCTTCTCCCAGCGCCACTTCGGCTTCCTTGCCGGTGATACCCGTTTTAGTCAGGTCAACCAGCATCAAGTGGTTGTCCGTTCCGCCGGTCACCAGTTCCATACCTTCATCCATTAAAGATTTGGCCAAAGCTTTCGCATTCAACACAATCTGCTTCGCGTATTCCTTGAAATCCGGCTGCATCGCTTCTTTGAGCGCGACGGCAATCGCCGCTGTCGTATGGTTATGCGGTCCGCCCTGCAGACCAGGGATAATAGCCCGGTCAATCAGCGTCGGGATATTTTCCTTGGTCAGCTCCACCGGTTTGTTGGAATTGGAAACTGTGCCGTTGGATAGAATCATCGCTCCTCTCGGTCCACGCAAAGTTTTATGTGAAGTGGTCATGGTAACATCCGCGATTCTGGTCGGCGAAGGATGCTGTCCGCCGATGATCAGTCCGGCAATATGGGAAATGTCCGCCAGCAAAAACGCACCGACTTCGTCCGCAATCTCCCGGAATTTATCCCAGTCAATAATTCTGGGGTAGGCAGTGAAACCGGCAATCATCAGTTTAGGTTTATGCTCCTTGGCCAGACTGCGGATTTCATCAAAATCCAGATAGCCGTTCTGATCGGAAGTATAATTAACCGAGTTATAGATCGTGCCGGAAAAATTTACCTTCAAGCCGTGGGTCATGTGTCCGCCGAAGGAGAGTTTGGCGCCCAAGACAGTATCGCCCGGTTTCAACAATGCGTAATAAACCGCCAGGTTGGCCGGCGAACCGGAGTAGGGTTGTACATTGGCATGATCAACATTAAATAACTTTTTCGCCCGCTCAATCGCCAGGCTTTCTATTTCATCCACATATTTACAACCGCCATAGTATCTCTTATTGGGATACCCTTCCGAGTACTTATTAGTGCCGATACTGCCTAGAGCCCGCATCACTGCTTGGGAGACAAAATTCTCCGAAGCAATCAGCTCTATTCCGTTGCGTTGACGGTTGAGCTCTTTTTCCAGTGTTTCTGCGACTATTTTGTCTGTTTCCCTTAAATCATTTGTATTCATATTTTTCCTTTCACTTGAATAATATCTTAAAAATGCAATAAATAAAACCCGCGCGCAGATAAGGCGAAGGTTTATGGAAAATTGTTGAAAAATTAGATCATGTTTGTCTTACCAGGCTAGCACATCTATAAACATTATTCAAACACCCCTGGATCTCTTTATAAATCCAATGAAAAATGCTACAATAATTGCGAGTATAATCATTAATATTATAATATGAAACGTGGAACAAGGTTTTCTATAATTGCGGTCGTTTTTATAGCCAGTTTGGGTATTATTTTCAGCCAGCCCCAAACTTCTCTTGCCGCATTTACCGATACGCAAATGTTTACCCAAAAAGACATTTATATCGGTTCGGATCAGACAATTAATGACAATTTTGTCGGCTTTGGAGAAAACATTGAAATCAACGGTCCGGTTAACGGCGACATAATCGTAGCCGGGACTACTATCACTATTAATTCTGTAGTGCAGGGTGATGTGATTGCCGCGGGAAACACGATTAACATCAAAGGCGAAGTAATGGGGAATGTCCGAGTTGCCGGCAGCACAGTAAATCTAGACGCGGTAATCGGAAAAAACACCAATGTGCTTGCCCAGTCTTTTTCAACTTCTCCGACCAATTCAATCGGCTGGAGCCTGGTGTATGGCGCAGAAACTATGAATCTGAAAGGCACTGTAGGCGGACATGTGGACGGAGGAGCGAGCACCAGTTATATTGCCGCAAAAATCGGTGGCAATGCGAATATTTATACCAATGATGAAAATGGAAATATCACTTTGACCGAAAAAGCAAACATTGCCGGTAATCTTTCCTACTCAAGTATAAATAAGCCGAATGTTTCCGATCTGGCTGTAGTCGGCGGAGAAATAATTCAAAAAGAATCAATCATAGAACCGATCAATAAAAGTGACTTTTTTAAACTCGCGGGAATAACTGGGGCATTCTTTAAAATCACCAGCATCTTCGGTTTGTTCATCGTGGGTTTGATTATTATTTCAATGCTGAAAAAAGGCAGTGTAAGAGTAATAGACTATATGCAAACCGAGCCGTTGAAAAGTTTCGGCTGGGGGATAGTACTGGTTATTACAGTTCCGATTGCATGCTTTATACTGCTGTTTACTGTTATCGGGATACCGCTGTCCATAATCGTAATGGTCATCTATATGATTCTATTATACGTCAGTAAAATATTTGTCGGACTGTTTATCGGCCGTTGGGCGCTGCTGAATATTAAAGGTAAGAAGAAAAAAGACAAATCATTTTCTTTATTACTCGCCATGATTATCGGCGTTACATTTGTTTATGTAATCACTTCTATCCCGATAATCGGATGGTTCATCAATATACTGACAGCAATTTGGGCATTCGGGGCAATCATCGAAACCAAAAAGCAATACTTAGCAGAAAGCAATAAATAATCAGTAATATGACCGGGAATTTCTCGGCCATATTTTATCCGAAAAAATATGAATGTATCACCAACAATCTTCCGCCTGTATGATATCCGTGGCATCGCGGGAAAAGAATTTTCTAAAGATGCAATCGCAGAGTTTGAAAAATGGTACGGCCCTTTCCCGGGGATTAATATTACGCTGGAAGTAGCCGAAGCACTGGGCAAAGCTTACGGAACTTATATCCAAAGAAAATATAACGGCAAAAATATCGTGGTCGGGCAGGAACTGCGCCCGTTTTCCAACGAACTGACTCAAGGGTTCATTAACGGTATTCTTTCCACCGGGTGCGATGTTACCGATGTCGGCATCGCGCTGACTCCCCTGGTTTATTTTGCCAACGGTTTTTACGAATTTGACGGCGGGGTAAATGTTACAGGTAGTCACAACGTATATTTCTATAACGGTTTTAAAATGAACGGCAAGGGTGTATTGCCAATCTATGGTGATGAACTGCAGGTGGTCAGAGAAATGGTGGAAAAAGAGGACTTTATCCAGGCGGAAAAAGGTGTACTGAAAAAGAAAGAAGTATATCCGGATTACGAGGAATTCATGACAAAAAAACTGAACATTAAACGTAAACTGAAGGTTGTAATTGACTGCGGTAACGGCAGTGCCGGTCTTTTTGCCCCGCAGTTTTTCCGCAAACTCGGCTGCGAAGTTGTGGAACTATACACCACACCGGACGCGACCTTCCCGAATCATGTGCCGGATCCGGAAATGCCGAACAATATGGAGGAGCTGGGCAGAAAAGTCGTGGAAACGAAAGCGGATTGCGGGATCGGACTGGACGCGGACGGCGACCGGGTAGGATTCGTGGATGAAAACGGCGAATATGTTGATACCGATATGATGATTCTCCTGCTCGCGCGGGAAGCTTTGAAAACCGATCCGGGAAAGAAAATTTTGTATGATGTTAAGTGCACCAGGTTGATGGAAGAGCTGATTCCAAAATTCGGGGGAATACCACTGATGCATATTACCGGTCATGCGCCGATCAAAGACACGTTCCGGAAGGATCCCGATATCATCTTCGGCGGAGAAGTATCCGGACACATCTATTTTGTTAAAGAACTGTTCCGAAGTGAAGACGGTATGTATGCCGGTGCCAGAATTCTGGAACTGCTGGCGGAGTCGAATGAGCCATTTTCCGCATTGTTTAAAGACTTCCCGGTTACTGTCAGAACTACCGAGCTCAAACTGCCCTGCGCTGATGAAGTTAAATTCGATGTGATCAAAAAAGTGCAGGTGCATTTCTCCAAACAATATAAAACGATCACAATCGACGGCGTAAGAATGAGTTTTGATGATAAAAGCTGGGCGATCGTTCGCGCATCCAACACCAGCCCGTATCTTACTGTCCGTTTTGAAGCAGATACTAAGGAGCGGGTTATCGAAATGAAAAATGTTGTTGCCGATTTCCTGGAACAGTTCCCGGAGATTGAAGACAAATTAGACAGAAAAGAAGTAATGAGCCTGACCGGACGATTAGGTTGGGTATAAAGAAGGAAAAATATGATAGGAATCTTTGATTCAGGATTTGGTGGGCTGACAATCTATAAAAATATAGAGGGAACCCTGCCGCAATATGATTATATCTATCTCGGCGATAACGCCCGTACTCCGTACGGCAATCGCAGTCAGGAAGTAATCTATCAATATGCTAGAGAAGCTGTGGATTTTCTGTTTGCCCAAGGGTGTGATTTGATTATATTGGCCTGCAACACTACTTCTGCTGAAGCACTGCCAAAACTGCAGCAGGAATACTTACCGAAAAAATATCCGGACAAAAACGTCCTGGGTGTAATCAGGCCACTGGCTGAAGAGGCGGCAATTACAACCAAAAAAAAGATGGTAGCAGTTATGGGTACCCGCAGTACAGTAGAATCAAAATCTTATGTCAGGGAATTGCAGAATGAAGACCGTAAAATTAAAGTAGTCCAGCAAGCTTGCCCACTACTAGTGCCTCTAATTGAAGAAAACTGGGAAAAACGTCCGGAGACAAAAATGATTTTGAAAAAATATATCAGACCGTTGAAAAATTACCAGCCTGATACGGTTATCTTGGGCTGTACGCATTATGGCTGGCTGCAGAAGGATATTCAAAACTATTTCGGCAAAAGAGCTAAAGTTTTGGACAGTGGAAAAATTGTAGCCGAAAAACTGGCAATCTACCTACAAAAGCATCCGCAATTTGCAAAACCGTCTCAAACACAACCGCCAAAAAGAATTTTTTATACTACTGAAAACAGCGCCAGGTTTGAATCGGCAGCACAAAAATACTTAGGCAGAAAAATAAATGCAGAAACGATAGGACTGGGCTGATTCTGAAACTCAATATTAAAAGTAAAAACTGGAAACAAAAAGAGACGCTGATAAAGCGTCTCTTTGTATTTTAACTAGGCAATCCCCATCTTCTGTTTTGCTTCAAGTAAAGTTTTTTGAGCGATTTTTCGCGCCCTACTTGCACCGTCTGCCAATATCTTCTTCAGCTTTTTTTCGTCCGATAATAATTCTGCTCTTTTTTTCTGGAAAGGCGCAAACATCGCAACCGCCGCATTACCGAGTGTTTCTTTCAAATCTCTATAAGAAAGACTGCCGGTTTGATATTGTTTTTCAAATCCCGCTACAGTCTGCGCATCCGTCATCAGTTCCAGCAATTCAAAAAGGTTATAAACCCCGGGGCTTTTTTTGTTTTCGTGCATTGTTACTCCTGTATCTGTAACCGCACTCATAAACTTCTTACGCATCACGCTGGGACTATCAGAAAGCGCGATGTAATGTTTCTCACCTAAACTTTTGCTCATTTTTTTCTTGGGGTCCGACAAGGACATTACCCGTGACCCGCGCGACAGAATCACGCTCGGCTCAATAAATACCTTGCCGAATTTCCGGTTGAAATTTCGGGCAATCGTACGGGTTAATTCTACATGCTGAATCTGGTCTTCTCCAACCGGAACGCCTATCGCTTTGTACAGCAGAATATCCGCCGCCATCAGGATAGGATAGTTTAAAAGTCCCGCGCTTGCTGACTGCTGTTGTCCGGATTTTTCCTTGTACTGAGTCATACGGCGTAATTCAGAGACCGGCAGAATAGTATTAAAAAGCCACGCCAGTTCCACATGTTCCGGAACATCTGATTGCACAAAGATCATACTTTTCTTAGGATCGATTCCGGCAGCAATATAGTCTGCTGCCGCTTCTAAAATCCGCCTCTGGAGCTTATGCGGATCATAATCAACCGTAATGGCATGATAATCAACAATGCTAAAAATCCCAGTATATTCTTTTTGCAGTTCAACCCACTGCTTTATAGCACCAAAATAGTTACCTATATGGATTGCTCCCGAAGGTTGAATGCCACTAAAAATATATTTCTTTTCTTTCATATATTACAGTCTAACACATTTTTTTTAAAAAATCGACATATTCCAATTAAAAATAATATTTCCAATCTAATCTCATAATTAATTTTTTACCTCCACTGGTATTGACATTTGCATGGATATCTGATATATTGTTTGGTTAATATAGGGTAGAACCCCTATTTAACAATTAGGACTGCTCCTTCCTAAGGAGAGAGAAGTGCCAAAACTAAGGCACGGGCTGACCAGGTGGTTACTTGGGACGGCTGAACAAACTGTCCGATTTCTGCGAGCAATGCCATACAAGACCAGGCAGTTCCTGATCATGCTGGTTAAGCGCTATGGCTGGCAGGAGGTTTGCGGAACAATCACGGCAATGCTTGGCGCCTTGATTGCCCAGCAGTCCACATCGAATCCGATCACGACCGCCTACGCCGGCACTGCTGGCGAGAACGTCGGATTCTACGGATTCGCCTTCGTTCGGGAGATCCGTCTTCACCGCAAGGACGACATCTCGTTCTTGCGCATCATCTGGCGGACGATCCGGAACCTGGTCTTGGAATTCGGCCCCGCCGAGTTCTTCGACAGCTCGCTGATCCGGCCGGCCTGCATGCTCGGCGCGCAAAAACTCTTCGGCAATCCGCTTGTCGGAGTGTTCGTTGGGAAGATCATGGCAGACGTGGTCTTCTATGGTATTGCTGGGAAAAGCTACGAGCTTCGCAAGAAGCTGTTCGGGAAATAACCCAGTACGCAATAGTTCGTGGGCCTGGTAGAGACTTTATCTATCAGGCCACTTTTTATTTTTAAATGCTTATATAATAAAAACCCTCCGCTTTGCGGAGGATTTTTATTTCTAGATTCTCTCTTCTTAGAGAAGAATTAAATTTATTGATTAATCAACGACAGATTGATACCGCCACGGTACCCGGAATGCAGTGAGAAAAACTGGGACAGTGCATTGCCGTCTTTGTCGAATACGCGTACTTGCGGTCCCAGCCCTGATCCCGGACCAAAGCTTATTTCAGCAACTCCGTTACCGTCCAGATCACCGACAGCGGCAGAGAAAGATCCTTTACTGTCTGAAGGGTAGGCGAAGAATTGGGATAGCAGGTTGCCGTCTTTGTCGAATACTCTGGCTTGAGCGGAACCATTGGTGTCCGGCAGTAACACTATTTCCTTGTCACCATCACCATCAACATCACCGGTATAGGTTTTGGTACCGCCGACAAAGGTTGCGGCATAACCCATAAACTGGGCCAGAAGACCGCCGTCTTTGTTGAATACTTTAACATGTGCGACAGTGTCTTTAGTTGAAGTAATAATTTCAACCGTACCGTCACCATTCAGATCAGAAAGAGTAACGTGAATGCCATTACGATAACCTTCACCGTAAGTATTGAATTGAGTTACAACATTGCCGTCTTTGTCGAATACCCGAACTTGTCCGGAACCGGCTGTCGGATATGCGACAATCTCACCCTGTCCATCACCGTCCAGATCCATTGCCTCAACTTCTGCCCCCATGGTAAATTCTGAACCATAAGCATTGAAGCGGGCCAGCAGTTTACCGTCACGATCAAATACTTTTACATCAGCGGCCGCGTCTTTGGGAACAGTAATAATCTCTTTTTCACCGTTGCCATCCAAATCATATGCGGTTACGCTGACACCATTTCTGAATCCTGTTGGATATGCCATAAATTGGCTCAACACGTTTCCATTTTTATCGAACACACGCAACTGAGCGTCAAATCCTTCACCCGGAATCGTGATTATTTCCGGATTACCATCCCCGTCCAGATCAGCAACTTCAGTGGTTAAACCCATCCGCAGTGTAGAGGAATAAGCAAACCAGGTTGCGATCATGTTGCCGTCCTTATCGAAGACGCCAACCTGCGGACCGCCTTCTGACATTGGAGTGGCAACCAGGTTAAACGGACCGTTCTCAGCGGATGCAGAACCTACGGATTCACCCGTTGTAACCGCGTAGTTTGTAAAGTGATTTACCTGGACGACAATTACATTACCCTCCGTATCCAGGGAAACGCCGGTCGGCAATTTCCAGGAACCCGCAGTGTCATCGTAATACTTTGCGACTAATCCTTCTTCTTCAATCCCCAATTCCTCCAGAATATCCTGATCATATGGAATGGAAATAGTTACATTACTGTTGAATTCAGTTATCAGTTGCTGACTGCTATCAAGCGCCTCAAAGTCCCAGGCATAGAACGGAATCTTGGTGTCTGATGTCTGGAACACATTCACATTCGGCGTAGCAATTACTGTGACGTCTCCCTCAGTGGCCAGCGCATTTGCCGGAATAGAAAGGCTTGTGCCGTCCGGCAGATTAATAGTTTTCAGTGTTGTTGAATCAAAGACTACGGTCAATCCTTCCGGGATACTGAACGATGCTTCAGACAGAACAAAATCTTTGCTTAATTTTCCTTTTTCAGAAACAACTACCTGCATTTCATCCGATCGGAAAAATTTATCGGAATCATCAATTTTTGAATCACATCCGACATACCATGTTCCAATTGTCAGAGGTATGCTGGTCGTACCATCAAACACTTCGGCACCTGAAAATCCACCCTCATTCTGCCAGGCATGACACCAGCCGAAAGGCACTGCACCGCCATCATCACGCGTTACTAACCCTGACAGCGTGGCGTCTGCGTTACGAAATTCTAATGATATTTTTTTAGCATCACCGGACTTCAGTTTTATGGCTTCATTTTCCGGAGGCATATAGGAATTGTCTCCGCTTTTCATACCTGCTCCGCATTCATATTCGCCGGAGATCAGCGGAATATGCGCTATTCCATTTCTTACATCACCACCCGCTTCAATTACTTTACCGCCCTCGAAATCCCCTCGTACTTTATCTTTCATGGAAAATTGATTAGAACACCAAACAAATCCAAAATCAATTTTTTTGCCGTTCGGATCGAGCAGTGTCACATCAACAGACGAATTAGCACGGAACGCGGTAAGGATTTTTGGTACTCGCCCGCCTACTGAAACCGTAAATGGAGAATAATCCGGATGAGTCTGAACAAATTGGTCGTTCATCTGGAACCAATATCCAACAACATATTTATATCCTCCGCGTACTTTCAGGCTATAACTGCCGTCTTTCGTATTCACTCTGGCAAAGGCACCGGGATTACTGTTCGGACCCATCTTATCCGCAACGTTGGCATATATATCAGCCTCAACACCGGTTATCACTTTGCCGTCCTGATCTTTCAGGAATCCGTAAATTTCGGCATCCGGTACAATCAACGTAAGCGTTACTTCTTTTGATCCGTTTTTTGGAACGGCAATTTCCACTTCTTTATCAAGCAAATATCCGCCCTGGTCCGGTGGCATGTTTGCACCGACAATGAATGTACTACCGCCGATCAGTTTAATACTTGCTGTACCCCGATCAAGATTACCGCCAAATTCTGAACCCTTTTCATATCCTGAACCTTTGACTCTGGCATAAGCCCAGCCATAGGCATTGCCGGAAATTGCCTTGCCGTCTTTATCAACTGTTTTTACTGTCAATGTAGCATCCGCCATCTGGACTAAATGATTTACTCCAGTGATTGTTTGATTAGCATTTAATTCATACAAGCTCATCGGACCGCTTGTGCGGATGGGAATATATAAGGAATCACCCCAGGTTTGTGCCTCACATTGCCATTTCCCCGGCGATAACCAGAGAGAATAAGTTCCGTCTGTACCGGATTGTGCTTCGCCCCACCCGGAACCGTTATTCTGCCAACAACCGATTCGGATACCCTCGACACCCGTTCCATCCTGCAATGATACCTTACCGGTAATTTGGGAAGTTTTCTCTTGCATTACCAGATTACCAAGATTAACAGTTTCTCCATTTCCAACTGATATATCTCTTTCAGGAAGATAGAATCTAGCCATGCTCGGATCCTGATTATTAGGAAATACCTGTAACTTGTAAGACCCGTCTTTGACATTGGCAGTAAAACAACCGGATTGACCGTCGATACCGGCACCGTTTCCCTGTCCCTCACCGGACCGGATGTCCACCCAGCCTCCTTGAAGTTTATTGCCATCAGGAGTTTTTACGCATCCTTTAATAACCGCGTTTGTTTTTTGCACTGAAAAATTAACTGTTTGTGCTTCAGTACTATTATTGTCTGCGAATGATATCTGTTGTTTTTGCTGATTATTATATACCCAGTCTGTTTCTACTGGTCCATTTGGTCCATACTGCTTGTCTATCATCAGCTCCCAAGTTCCACCGCCGATTGTCATAGTATATTGACCACTAGCATTTACATCCGCCTGGGAACTTGCCCCATTATTATTCCAGGCTCTGACACTTGCTGTTGTCACCGCTCCGCCGGTGTCATAACTAACCGTTCCCGTAATTGTTTTTGATGCGACAGCCAATGTAATAGTTCCGACGTTTTCCGCTGAACCAGAATAAGTTTTTTGAATGGCATTTGGAGCAATATATCCTTGAGTACCGTTCGGCAGCCATATTTCAATAAAATATGCACCGCCTGCTGTCATACCCGTGGAAGGAATTGCAAAATTTCCGTCCGGGTCAGCGCCGGAGCTATTGTTAACCGAAAAGTTATCATTGCGTACATTGACACCGACTCCGTTAATCGGAGTTCCACTCGGAGTCAGCACCTTGCCGTAAAATGATACGGCTCCCAAAATAAAATTAGGTGAAGTCGCTTCCGGCCACATTTCTCCCGGTGGCAACTGCGGTGACTGAATTTGTATTTTACCGAAGAATAAACCGCCACCGTATAAAGGATTCTTTACACCTGTAATAGAGAAATTAATTGTCCCGGCGGACAGAGAATCATCGGCGAAAAAATAAATATAATTTTGAGAACTATCAGGAATAACACTTCCAGCTAAGCCTGAGATTGCGGCATTTGATAAATCAACTCCGCAGGCTTGCCAATCTACTTCGGGTGGACATCCCCCGCTGGTATTAAAACTTATTCCTAATGGCACACCCGTCCCGCTGGTCCAAAGCGGTATCTCCGCTACTGCCGTATTTAAAGTAAGACTGATGTTGTAGGTGGTAGTTGCTCCCAATGCCGTCGATTCGGGAGTAACAGTGAATGAAGTGACACGCGTATCTATAGGGGGATCTTGATAGTCTTCCGCAGCAGCAATATTCGCTCCGGAAAGAAGTAATGCAACCGCAAAAAAACTGATACCACCAAACTTGGCGAGTTTTTTGAGACTTTTCATGTACTTATTTATTAATTATTTAATTCGTATTTAATAAAATAAAAAAGCTGCTATGTAGCAGCAGCTTATTCCTTATAACAAAAAACTTGAATCAATTTGTTATTTTTTGTGTTTGCCTCCTTAAACATTAGGTTAAATTAATGTTTACCTAGCAATTATACACTATAAATCGTCAGTTGTCAACTTCACACTAATTACACCTCAATCACCACCGGCAAAACCATCGGTCTCCTTTGTGTTTTGCTGAATAGGAACTGACCGATATCATCCCTGATTTTGTTTTTTATGTAAGCATCGTTGGCCGATGAATTCGGATGTTTGTCATTCAGCAAATTCTTCACTTTTTCCCGGGTATCTGAGATTAGTTTTTTATTCTCCTTCATATATACAAACCCGCGGGAGATAATATCCGGATTGCCGATCAGATTGCCGGTCTTTGCATCGATTGTGGCTATTACAACCAGCATACCGTCATCAGACATCATCCGACGATCACGTAGAACCACGTTGGAAACATCACCCACGCCCAACCCGTCCACAAACACATAATCAGATGGAACTTTTTTTGAGGTCAGTCGTCCGGTTGTCTTGGTAAATTCCATGATTTGTCCGTTATCGGCGACGAATATTTTCTTCGGATCAAAACCGACAGACATTGCTACTTTAGCATGGACTTTCAAGAATGAATGATTGCCTTCAATCGGAACAAAATATTTTGGATTGATCAGTTTAATAATCAATTTAAGGTCTTCCTGCTTCGCGTGTCCGCCCGCATGAATGTCCATCATTTTATAGTTGATTACTTCCGCGCCTTCGCGGTACAGAGTATCAACCAGTCTCTGAACAGATCTTTCATTACCCGGTACGACGGAAGATGAAAATACAACCGTGTCTTCCGGCTCAATTCTGATCACCTTATGTTCGCGGTTGGCGATACGCATCAGTACTGCCCTACCCTCACCCTGAGCACCAGTGCAAAGTACCAGAATCCTGCGACTTGGATAGTTTTGTAATTCACTCATTGGCAGTAAAGTGCCTTTGTTGATTTTTAAGTACCCAAGCTTTTGAGCAATTTCAATATTTGTTTTCATACTGTATCCGTCAATCACAACTTTGCGGTTGTATTTTTCCGCCAACTGGATAATTTGCTGAACCCTCATTAACAGGGAGGCGAATGTTCCGACAATAATTCTGCCCTGAGCCATTCGGATAATATCTTCCAGATTCCCCTGGATTTCAGTTTCAGTGAACTGATGACCGGGCTGGGTTGCGTTGGTACTGTCACACAATAGAGCCAGCACATTTTTTTCACCTAGTCTGGCAATCTTGGCAATATCCGGTTCCACGTCACCGACCGGCTGAAGATCCAGTTTAAAGTCTCCCGTATGCACGATCGGACCAACCGGAGTATGAACAATTACGCCAAATGACCCCGGGATATTATGACTGACGCCGAAGAATTCAATTTTAAACCGGCCGATAGTTAAAATATCCTTATTGCTGACCGGATTCAGATTCAATTTTCCGCTTTGTTTGAAATCGTCCTGTCTTTTGGCAATAATACCGAGTGTTAACGGACTGCCATAAATCGGCGGATTTCCGATTTTATTCATGATATGTGGAATAGCGCCGATATGATCATAGTGACCATGAGTGATAATTACCCCCTTAATATTTTTTTCTTTACCCTTAAGGTAAGAAATATTCGGGATAATATAATCAATCCCCGGCATATCTTCCTCGGGGAATTGCAGACCCATATCAATGATAATAATGTCCTTGCCGTATTCCAGAATCGTCATATTGCGACCCACTTCTTCATTTCCACCCATGACAATAACTTTCAGTACCGGCTCGCCTCTTTTATTCATTTCTTCTTTTTTATCCTGCTTTATCTCGGCGGTATCTGCGCGATAAACTCTGATCCGGTTATTTTGTTTTGAACGATGTTTTGTGTTTTTTGGATTCATAAATTGATAATGATTTAATTCAAATAATATAGCTTTCAAATAATTTTCTGGTGGGGATGGGGAGAGTCGAACTCCCACGAGCTTGCCCGTACAATTTTTGCGTCAAAGAAAGATTTGATATGTGTTCTTAGAAATTGGACGGGCTTGCGCCCACAGCGACCCCCGCCTGCCGCGCCCGACGTGCCAGAGGCACTCTGGCGGGCGGGCCTTGCCATAGTGAATAATAGAATTTTGGTGCCGAAGGGGAGAGTCGAACTCCCACAGGCTTGCGCCCACAGCGACCTGAACGCTGCGTGTATACCAGTTTCACCACTTCGGCATGTTTTTTATGTACTTTAACTTTGAAAAGATATATCTTACCAATAAATCTGGCAAGATGGCGGGTCCGTCCATCCCGCATATGCGTGATGGACGGGCGGGCAGGTGAACGCTGCGTGTATGCCAGTTTCACCACATCCCCTAATTTTTAAAAACCGTACACTAAAAATGTTAGTCTAATAATCACGTACAACTGGATTGCCATGAACCCTTTAGCGGTTTATGGCAGTTTCACCACATCCCCTGATTTTAATTTGTCACAATACTAAGACTCCTTTCCCCATCTACGGTTGGTTTTGATAAACCAATTTAAAATACCGGAGAAACGGTCTGAGGGGACGGAAATATATTGACCCTCCAATCCTTTGACTTTTTCATCCAAACCGTATGTATAAACCGGATTGTATAAAAAGATCGCGGGGATCTCGTCTGCTAGAATGTTTTGGAAATGCAAATATTTCAGTCGACGTTGTTCTTCATCATTCGTTTTTCTGGCCTCTTCCAACAGCTGATCAATATCTTTATTATAGAACACTGCAAGATTCAGGCCCGGGTCCCTGCTCTGCGAAGAATGCCAAAAAGGATACGGATCCGGATCAGTTCCGACTATTTCTCCGAATAACAGCGCCTCATATGCGCGTGGCTTAATCACTCTTTTCTGAATATCTTTGGTTGAATATTCCTTTACCTCTAAACGTACCCCAATACTTTCCCATGCTTGTTTAATTATCGTAAGTGTCGCCAGATATTCCGATGAATTAATAGTAGAAATCGCGAACGCCAGTTCCGCGCCGTCCTTAACGCGGACCGTAGGCGCCGGCTCACCGTCAACAGCATCCGGGTACTTCCAGCCATCTTCCTCCAAAATCCGCCTAGCTTCATCCAGGTTAAACTCATACTTTCTAATCTCAGGATTATAACCGACATAACCCGGCAATATTGGACCATTGATTATCTCGCCTTCCCCGTTTAACGCATTCTGTAGGATTGATTGCTTATCAACAGCATAGGCCAGCGCTT
The DNA here is from genome assembly GCA_041664365.1 of Patescibacteria group bacterium. Taxonomy (NCBI): domain Bacteria; species Patescibacteria group bacterium. Next base: position 39,883 of record JBAYKW010000006.1, on the reverse strand, counting down.
CTCTCACGGTTTTGGTCTTCAGCAGTTCATTCTTCTGGTTGAAAAACACCGCGGCATACTGGGGTAAACGTAGGGAATGATATTCTATATTTCCATTTCTTTTTTGTAGTTCTTCCTTATATTCATTGGCGACAAAGCTCACGCCATCAACATTCTTATTCTTTGCCGCGTCCATTGCCGATATAGGATCCGGATAAAACTTAAAAGTAATCTGATCCAAATACGGTTTATTATCATAAAAACTTTCAAATTTCTTTAGTTCGTATGATTTAATATTTCCGTTTTTGTCTTTTGTATAATTATTGAATTGAAACGGCCCGGAACCGATTGGTTTCAAATTATATTCAGCCAGATACGCTGATTCCGGCGATATTTCGGCCCAAATATGTTCCGGTAAAATACCAAAAGTTAAACTGGATAAAAACGGAGTGAAAGGTTCCTGCAAAACAAATTTGACTGTATAATCATCAATCCTCTGCAATCCCACACCGCTGAAATTCAGATATAACGGGCTTCGATAGCTCGTATCCTGGATACTTTCAAAGGTAAACAATACGTCATCAGCGTTCAGGTCTTGACCGTCATGGAATTTCAGATCCTTGCGCAAATACACCGTGTATTCTTTCTGGTCCTCGGATATTTCGTACTTTTCCGCAAGATCGTTTACTAATTTCAAATCTGAATCAATTTTCAATAAACCGGAAAAAACTAATCTGGCGATATCCATATCCGTGTCGTTGGTTTGAGACAGTATCGGATTGATATACTTTGGCGATCCGACCAATGCTTCCGTATACTTTCCGCCGGATTGAGGAACAACATGGGTTACGGTCTGATAAACCCTGACCAAAACAAACAGGAACGAAATAATGAAAACAGTCAGCGCAATCTGTACAATGGTAGATTCTTTTTTGGTAAAATAGCGCGGTAGATATTTGAATTGGCGGTAGGTCGGAATTTTTTTATCGTTCAGCGAAGTTACCAGTTTTTTCTCCATCAGTTTATGCTTTTTTATCCATTTGTCTTTATCTGAAGAACCGTCGTTATTTTTTTTGCTTTTTTTAATAACTGAAAACATGTTTGAAAATTTATTCCTACCTTCAGGATTTTTTTCAACTGATGGATTTTCTTCCGCTGTATTGTTATCTTTTCCCACTCTGAATAAGTCCTTGTGGATACCTAAGAATAAGTAATTCTTCCGACAGGAAGATATAAATTAAATGATGAAATTACTCAGTGCCAGCCCGATAAATAACACAGCCAGCACGATAGTAATAATATGTAAGTTTTTTTCAAAGCCGCGCTTGGTTGAATATGTGTTTCCATCTCCGCCGAAAACACCACCGAGGCCGGCCCCTTTATTTTGAAGTAAAATCGCGATTATCAGCATAACCGCCACTACTAACTGAACAATATTTAGGATGTTTTGCATTTCTTTCGCAAAAAAAATAAAGAATTAATCTTGTCCTATGTTTAATTACCGGAAAGCGATTGGTTTCTAGTCTAACATATGGGGCGCTATTTGTAAAGGTATGGCATATCCTTTATTTATAGTAGATTTTTTAACTCAATATGATATAGTAGGTTAACCAATATGGAAAACCCTATCCTCAAAGATTTAAATAATAAACAGCTGGAAGCAGTAAAACAGACCGATGGCCCTGTTTTAATTTTGGCGGGAGCCGGTTCCGGTAAAACCCGCACGCTGGTCCACCGGATTGCTTACTTAATAGACGTACTCCAAGTACAGCCGTCATCAGTCCTCGCAGTTACCTTCACCAACAAAGCAGCTACTGAAATGCGTCAGCGGGTGGAACAGCTTTTGCATACAAAATTCAGTCCCTCCCAGCTTTTCAATGACAGGCAGCCCTGGGTCGGAACTTTCCATTCCTTCTGCGTCAGAATACTGAGAAAAGAAATCGGAGCGCTGGGTTACAACAACAATTTTATTATTTATGACCAATATGATCAGAATTCGGTAATGAAAGAAGTGTTTGAAGTTCTCCATATTGATCCGAAACAATATTCACCGCGCACTATTTTAAGCATGATCTGTCATCAGGGGAAAGATAATATGCTGACACCTGCGGAATTCCAGTCCAGAGCCAAGGAACATCTGGAAAAGATCGCCGCGGATGCCTATATTGAATATCAAAGACAGCTAAAAAACCTGAATGCCCTGGATTTTGACGACTTGATCATGCTGACTGTCAAACTTTTCCAAAAATTCCCGGAGGTGCTGGAAAAATACCAGCAGCGTTTTCAATATATTATGGTGGATGAATACCAGGACACCAATCATGCTCAGTATGTTCTCGCCAATCTACTGGCTAAGCAGTCCCGTAACCTCTGCGTAGTCGGTGATGACTGGCAGGGTATTTATTCCTTCCGCGGAGCCGATATTCAGAACATTCTGGATTTTGAAAAAGACTATCCTGATGCAAAAGTAATCCACCTGGAACAGAATTACCGCTCCACTAAGACGATTGTTGATGCCAGCAACTACGTAATTGCCAAAAACGCGTCACGTACAGACAAAAAACTCTGGACCGATGAGGTGGAAGGCAACAAAATAGTGGTGAAGCAGGTAACAGATGAAAGTGACGAAGGTGATTTCATTATCAAAGAAATATTCGGCCTGAATCCCGAAGAAGAAAATGAAAGCGATAGCGATGAAATAGTCTATGAATCAGAAGAATCCCAAGGAATGGGAATTTTAGATACAATAATGCGCGTAGAGGGAATTAAAAGAAGCATGCGCATCGGATCCCCGTCCGTCAGAAATGAGATCCAGCAGAAAATCCGGGGAAATACAGTTGATTTATCAAAATTTGTCGTCCTGTACCGAACCAACGCACAGTCCCGGGCACTGGAAGAATCGCTTTTGGATTACGGGGTGCCCTACCAGATTGTCGGCGGCGTACGGTTTTATGAACGTAAAGAAATTAAAGATGTGCTGGCATATTTAAGGATACTTTTAGAGCCGAAAGACTCCATCAGCTTGAAAAGAATCATCAACGAACCAACCCGCGGAATCGGCGCAAAGACGCTGTCTGTTTTATGCGGGTACGCCGCCGAGAAAAATATTGACTGCCTGCAGGCAACCATGGAAGCGCAATCAATCCCGGACCTGTCCAAACGCGCGGCACTGGCGCTCGAGAATTTTGGCGGAATGGTTGAAGATATCAAGTTCAAAGCAAATAGTCTGACACCTGGGGAAATTATCGATCTGATCCTTTTAAAAACCGGCTACAAAAAATTTACGCAGGACGGTACATCAGAGGGGGAAACCCGCTGGGAAAATATTATGGAGTTGAAATCCGTGGCAAAAAAGTTTGATAACCTTCTAGGATTGGATGGAATCCATCAATATTTGGAAGAAGTGTCTTTAGTTAACGGCATTGACCTTCTGGACAGCACTAAGCCGGGTGTAACGCTGATGACCGCCCACAACGCTAAGGGTTTGGAATTCGACGTTGTTTTTCTGGCCGGCATGGAAGAAGGTCTCTTCCCCCATACTAACAGCCTGTTTGAGCCCGGTGAAATAGAAGAAGAGCGACGGCTGTGCTATGTTGGGATCACGCGCGCCAGAAAAAGGGTATACATCACGCATACTGAACAAAGAACAATCTGGGGCAGTACCAGAATGTCCGTCCCTTCCCGTTTTATCACCGAAATACCCAATAAATATATACAAGGGTAAGATCGGACAAACATTGCAGGCCGGGCATTAATGAAATAAAGGTATCGGGCAATGGTTACTTTTTTACAGACTTTTCTTTAATTATCCTCGCAAGCTGCCGAACTGAACTCCCCGAAACTTTCATACGGGGTGTTTTCTTTTTCTGACGGCGGATTGCTTTCAGTTCTTCACTTTCTTCCTCTATATTTATTTTCTTTGGCATTCTATTTATCTTGAGCGGGGTGTGGACTAATCAGTCCACACCCCTTGTTACATTATAAATATTCTCTCACAATTTTTGCTAATTTTTTACCCACCGCTTTTTCCAATTGCAAAACATCAGCATCACGAATCCCCTGCACCGAACCGAATTCCCGGATCAGTTTTTTCTTAGAGACAGGTCCGACTCCCGGAATCTCGTCCAGAAGCGACCGATGTGTCGCCTTCCTGTGTCTTGAACGATAAAATCCGATTGCAAACCGGTGCGCTTCATCGCGGATCCTCTGCAGTATTTTCAAACTTTCCGAATCGTGGGAGATCCTGATTGATTCGCTTTTTCCCGGAACAAATATTTCTTCTTCTTGTTTAGCAAGTGCCACAATCGGGATTTTAATTCCGCCACGCGCCAAGACCGAAACCCCCGAGCTCAGTTGCCCCTTACCTCCGTCCAGAATAACCAGATCCGGCAACAACCAGCGATTTTTCATTTCGGCTTTTACTTTTTCAAACCTTCTACTCAATACCTCACGCATCATTGCCGGATCGTTCGCACCTTTAACGGTCTTGATTTTAAATTTACGGTACTGCGCTTTATCCGGCATTCCATCCGTAAAAACCACCATGGATCCAACCGCGTTGGTACCTTGGATATTGGAAATATCATATGCCTCGATCCGGTGCGGGGGTTTTTTCAGGCCCAGTTTCTCCGCAAGCTCCTGAATTGCTTTCATGCCGATCTGATCACGGCCGGCAACTTCCAGTTCATGCCGGCGCAAATACTGCTCGGCGTTGATCGCTCCCAGTTTAATCAGTTTCTGCTTGCGTCCTCTTTTCGGAACGGTGATTCTAGCTTTGGTGAACTGTTCCAGTATTTCAAAATCGCTGATATTTACGGGAATAAAAATCTGTTTCGGGAATTGGGAAACTTGTGAATAATACTGGCTCAAAAATGACTCCAGCAGTTTTTCATCCGGTCGGTTTTTCACATGCTCCAGCAGAAAACTTTCCTGGTGAATCAGTTTTCCTTCCCGCACCATGAACAGATTGATCGCGGCAATGCTTTCAGTGCGGGCGATACTGACAAAGTCCTGGTTTTCTTTTTTGGTGGACACCACTTTCTGCCGTTCCATTACCGACCCGATGGAAAAAATCTGATCGCGCAGCCGGGCCGCCTTTTCAAACTTCTTCTGCTTGGATGCCAGTTTCATTTCCGCTTTCAGATCGGAAACAATTTTGGTATTTTTTCCTTCCAGAAAATTGATCACCCCCCGGACGATCTGCTGATAATCTTTTTTCGTATTTGTATCCGTAATATGTCCCAGACACCGGCCGATATGATATCCCAGACACGGCTGCTCCGGCGGATTTTTACAAATTTTATACGGAAAAATTCTTTTCAAAAGATGCAAAGTATTTTTCACCGCCGTGGCGGACGCGTACGGACCGAAGTAACGGTTTTTATCTTTTTCCACCCGGCGCACCGTCAGCACCCGCGGAAACTCTTCATCCAATGTTACTTTCAGATACACAAAATATTTATCATCTTTCAAACTGATATTATAGGGCGGTTTGTATTTTTTAATTAAACTGGATTCGAGTAGCAGTGCCTCCGTCGGCGAATCCACTATTACATAGTCCACGTCCACCGCCTTCTGCACCATGATCTGCTTAGTGATTTCCAAAGAAGCGGATTTCTGGAAATACGAACGCACCCTGCTTTTCAGGTTAGTTGCCTTGCCAATATAAAGAATGTTATTCTTCTGGTCCTTGAAAAAGTAGACACCCGGCTTCTGTGGTATGTTTTCCAGTTTTTTCTGCATAGTGTTTTAATTATACTTGTCTATTGTCTAAAGGTTAAGGGTGGGGTTGCGTTCCGCCCTGCAGAAAACCCGATTTTGGTTGTCCAAACTGGTCGCTTGTCGGAGCGCTGGTTCAATATATTATTGTAATGGATCCCCGGGTCAAGCCCGATGATGACAATCAAAACAACAAGTCATTCCCGTCCCCGCCTTCGCGGGGATAAACTCCAGCGGTAATCCATAGAATTAATTAATTGCTAATATTAGCTAAAAAGTACTGATGCAAGAATGTAGGTGGAGAGCTTGCTCTCCCTTTGTCCCAAACGGGGTTGACAAAAACCCAATTTAGGTATATACTGGCCTGTTAACATAGAATTCTGGAGAGAGCTATGTCAACAATCGGCGCTTTCAGTATCTCTCCATTGGTACCTGAAAGCTTTTCGTTTGAGCCGACAATTCTAAATTGCCGATTCATACGAGGAGACATAGTATGCTCTTCGACAACGTTCTGCTCACGCGGAACAAAGTCCCAACAACGGGACAAACAACCTCTGTCATGGCAGGAGGAAACCCCATGATGCGGTATCAGGGACTTCTCAGCGCGGCCTTGAAATTCGATAAGGTCGTCGCGCTTTACTTGGCGATGCACACACTCGGGTGGAAACTCGAGGACACGACCCTGGAGTTCGCCGACCGAGTTTGGTTGACGGACGCTCAGAAGAAGAGCGCCCGTTCGCGCAACCTCTACCTCGTGGACGTGGACTTCAACATGTACCGCGAGCGTGGGTTCGGCTCCTCTTCCGGAGTCGTGGCTCACGACTTCGGCATCAACCACCCCGCACCGTTGGAACTGGTGGCACTCGCCAACCAGAACAACAAGACGGGTGAGCTGAAGGGCTTGCCCTACGCGTTCGCCTTGATCATCTTGTCGATGTGCAAGATGGGATTCGCGAACAAGAATGTTCTGAACCAGATGTTCAAGGTCATCGACGCGCATCTGATGGCGCGCGGAAAGCCTGACCCGGAGCTGCGTAGCGACGAGGTCATGGCTGAGTACTGGCGGTTCCATGCTCACAAGAGTAGCTGGAGTCTCTCCGGATACATCCGCAACATGGCCATCAACGGCGCCACTGACAAGGAGATTCTCTCCGAGGTCAAGTTCTGGCGGGAGATCTGGTCGAAACACCAGAAGGCCCGCCACCAGGCAAGACTGCGTGCAGTGGAGATTTTCAAGAAGTCGCGGACGTTCACGTTCGGCAATGGTCTCCGGGGAGTTCTTCTCGAGACCGATAACCAGGACGTAGCGTCGGCATGTTTCGATCTGAACCTGGCTGACCTCCTGGTCATCAGGCGCAGGTCAGGGAACATCTCGATCCTGACGAACAAGCGCGTTGCGTCCCGGATTCATCTCGAGAAGCTGTTCGAGTCCATCCTGATCCAGGAACGCTTCGCCAGCCCCAACTACGCAATCAAGCCGGAGAAGATCTGGTTCTTCGTGAGGGAGTTCAACTCCCTCCAGAACTGGTCCCGGACCGGCAGTCACACGCCGGCGTCGTGCATCCACTCGCTCAAGATCGTTGAGCTGGTTCAGGAGTGCATCCGCTAGACGTTCCAAGTTCTTTCCTACTGTGCCCCCTCGAGTATTCATCTGCAATTCTGCTAGATGTTTACTCCCGGGGGCCTACTTTTTTTATAAAGCTTTTTGCGTTATACTTACAAAAGAAACCATTGCGAACTCCGCCAAGGCGGAGTGAAGCAATCCCGCTACTCATTAATAATCATTCCAAATTAGTATCGGGATTGCGTCGCTCTCTGTGTTCGCTCGCAATGGTTACATAATATTACCAATTACCGTTTACCGATTACTATTTACAAATTACCAACTTACCAATTACTAGTTACTACCTCCCATGCCCCAACCAATCCATACAATTGTAATCTTCCCCCGTCCGCATCCGGACAACATTGTGGCGATCATGTTATTGAAGCTTTTTGGTGAAGAAAAATTCCCGGGGGTCAGAAATAGTAAAATAGAATTCTGGAACAGCGTGCCGGAAGGTAAGACTACCGACGATTATGAAGCTGAAGGGATATTGCTGATTGATATGGGAGGAGGAAAATTCGACCACCATACCCAGGAAGGTGGCAAAGACAACACGGGCGAATGTGCCACCACTTTGGTGGCAAAATACTTGGAAGTGGAAAACGACCCCGCTTTGAAGAAACTACTAACTTACGTCAAAAGAGACGATCTGGAAGGTAAGGGAATTATTTCCAATGATCCGATCGACCGGGCCTTTGGACTTTCCGGTCTGATCATGAATCTGAACCGCGAATACCAGAGTGAACCGCAGAAGATTATCAATATCGTTATGCCGATTTTTGTTTCACATTATAGAGAAGAGAGGAAAAGAATGACTGTCCTCCCGCAGGAATGGGAAAAACTCCAGCAGGATAATAAGACCGACCAGTTTGAAGTGTTTCAGGGCAAGAAGCTGGTTAAAATAGTAGTCGTGGAAAATGACGACGTCAGTCTGGTGGGGTTCCTAAGGGCAAACCCGGACACCAAAGCGGATGTGGTAGTACAGCGATTATCTTCAGGACACACGAACCTGATCACCAGGCAAATGCGCGATATCAATCTTAAAGACGTCGCTGTCATGTTACGTATTGAAGAAGCCCGCAAAAAAGATGCAGTTCTGGAAATCACCAGTATTGATGAACTGGCAAAATCTGCCCGCCTGAAAGGGGTGGAAGAATGGTATTACGATACGACCGCCAACAGCATTCAGAACGGCGGGATCGCACCGGAAGGCGTGACACCAACCAGACTTAGTTTAGATGAAATAAAAGAGATTTTGAAAAAAGCAATTGACCCGAACCGTCTGGCGGAAGTCTGCCCGCGTACCAGTTGTATCGGCGAGGGATGTATTTTTTATGATTACCATCTGGAACGTTGCCGACGAATCCAGCAGGATTCAAAACAAACAACAACTAGTTAAACACACCGTTTCGATAATCTGTACATATTTATGCCATCATTCGACGATTTACAACGTGAAATAGAAGAAATAAAAAAGCGAAATCAACGTGTAGAGGCGGATAAAGCATGGGAAACCAGCTGGATCCGTAAATTTATTATCCTACTGCTGACCTATATTGTTATAGTTATCTTTTTCTTTTTTGCAAAATTGCCTAAACCTTTTATTAATGCGATTGTCCCTGCCGTTGCATTTTTTCTTTCCACTTTAACAATTCCTTTATTTAAGAAATGGTGGTTAAATTCATATCACAATAACAAATAAAATTAATTCTTATATAAAATCTATGGAACAAATAAACTGGCATAATCCTTTAATGAAAATTACACCATATATTTTCAAAATCAAAACTCCGAGTGTATCAGGAACCGGATTTCAGATTTTTTATTCTGAAAAAACCAATTTCCTTGGTATTGCTACTGCGGATCATGTTATTTCTCATGAAGATGACTGGGAGGAACCAATCAGAATTATTCACCATCAGTCAGGAAAATCTGTCCTTTTAAAGCACAACGACAGAACAATTACAAGATATCCTGAGAAAGATGTGGCATTTATCCTATTTAAAAATAAGGATCTTCCAATAATACCAAAACCTTTGGACCTGATAGACAAAGACGAAATTCTTCAACAAGGTTTTGAAGTCGGTTGGTGCGGTTTTCCGTCCGTAGCTGCTAATGATCTTTGTTTTTTTTCCGGTCATATCAGTTGCCACATTCCCAAGGAAGAATCATATTTAGTTGACGGAGTCGCAATTAATGGAGTTAGTGGCGGACCCGTTTTTTATGCTGATAAAAATGGTGAGCCAAAGTTCTCCGGCATAATTTCAGCATATGTACCGAACAGAGCAACTGGTGAGACACTTCCGGGATTATGTGTTATGAGATCAATAGGATCATATCAACATATTCTGCAGGATTTAAAAAGCATTGAGAAAAAAATTGTAAAAAAAGGTACTAAAAAAACATAGCCGACTAATTAATGCTCAAAGTAACAATCCGCAAACAAAAAGTATCCGACGCGAAAAGGTTTTATGAGATTCTCAACAACCCCAATTTTATTTATTTCCGGATCTGCCCGAAATCAGTTGCGGAGGAAAGAAAAATCCTGCAGAAACACGCCAAGCAGAATAAAAAAAGCCTGAACCAGCACTTCGCTATCATGTACGGCACAAAGATGGTTGGCGGTTGCGGGATTAAAATCAACCCGGATAACAAACTGTGCGGGGAGATCGGGTATTTTCTGGACGAAACCTATTGGGGCAGGGGTATCACCACCAAAGCGGTGAAACTGCTGGAGAAAATTGGATTCCGGAAACTGGGATTGGTTAGAATTGAAATTAAAATGAATACGAAAAATACCGGCAGTCAAAAAGTAGCAATCAAATGCGGATACAAAAAAGAAGGACTAATGCGCAAAGCGGCCAGGCGCGGTGATGAACTGCATGACGCTTATCTCTACGCCAAGGTATTATAATTGTAAATTGTAATTGTAATACGTAATACTATTAATAATCCTTAGACTGGGATTATTTTTTTGTAAAAAAATACCCGCTGTTTGTATGAGCGGGGGTGCCGTGTATACGGCAGTGTGCGATCAAGGAACGTAGGTCAAGCCGTCGTTCGGATCGGCGATCCGGCGGATCATTCCGTCAATCGGCCGGTCAGTCTGGGTGAAAGGCTTGTAGTCGCTCCGTCCGTTTGGACAAAGCAGTGCGGTGGCGGAAGTCACACTACTGCCGGTCTTCATCCAGACCTCGCCCCGCTTGGTGACGATCACCGACTGTCCGTCGAATTCATTCCACGTGCCCATCTCTTCCTGGACGATGCCCTGGCCCATGTAATTAACGTGGACGCCGTGGCCACGGTCAGGGGTAAGGAACCACAGGCCGGTCATGTGTATGTAGCCGGCACATTGCAGAACCCTGCGTTCTTCGGCAGTCGTCGGTGCGCCCTCGAAGTAAGGCTGTGGCACTTTGAACATGGTTTTCTCCCTCGTTTTGCCGGCATTAGCGATACCGGCAGGTTCGACAAAGCCTCCAGAAGCATATCAACTTATCACAAAGGTGATTTTATGTCAACCCCCCACACTTGTTCACAGGTGTGGGGGGCAAAGAAAAAACCCGTCAGTTACCTGGCGGGTGAGCAGTTCTTGAAAGACGTGCTCCGGTCTTGAATGTACATGTATCACCTCCAAACGATGAGGGTGGTGGATGATGGACATCTCGCGGAGAGACTACCACCAGAGCCTGAGCGTCAGGACGAAGGCACTGATGACGATCGTCTGCAGGATCGCAGACAGAATCTTTCTCGGCGTCTCGTCCCTGGAGTGGGTGATTTTTGACCCGATATCGGCCAAGGACCACACCACGAGTGACACGACAATTGCACTTGAAACGATCATGATAGCCGGCACCAACGGTGGCGCCACGACCATCGCAGCGATCGTCATGAATGCAGTACCGAATGCCCCGGCGACTGCGATGACGAACAGGATGATCCCCATCCAGATTCCTCGCCCATAGACGACGTGAGCCGTCGCCCCTGCCGCAGAAGCGGTAAGGACCGCGCAGGCGACAGCCACCGCGAACCCACACTCGGTCAATGGACCCAGCGGGCCAGCAGTGGCAATCATCTTGTCGTAGGCGAGAAGGTAGACCGCCATGACGACCACCGTCATGATGATCTGGTAGATGTGCAGGAGCATTATGCTCCCGCGGGTTGTGTGGTTGTAAGCGTAACTCGTCGTTTGCATGACTGACCCTTTCGGACCTGGACCCTCTGAACTCGAGAAGAAGCGATTACAGTAGGACCGTGAAGCCAGTATTATCAAGGAGCGAACCTCCTTGTTAGAACACACGATTATTCTTGATCGCAGGCTCAAACAAGGAGATTTGAATTCGTTAATATAGTTTCTTTGCAGAATTCTATTTAACTGCATAATGTACACCTAAAACAGGGTTTTGTCAACCCCGTTAGAGAAACTTCTCTAACGGGGTCAAGCCCGTTTAAAGGAATAACTTTTTTGGCAAAGAAAAAACCCGTCAGTTACCTGGCGGGTGAGCAGTTCTTGAAAGACATGCTCCGGTCTTGAAATGTGCGATATTACCTCCAAAGAATGAGGATGAGGGGGATCGTCGTGACAAGAAACTGCACGACGCACGCGAAACTGATCCTCTTCTTGAGGGCCCAGCCGGCATGGTCACCGTCATCGATGGCGAAGCAGATGCTCCCAATCACCAGCGCGAGCGCAAGCGCGATTAAGAACGTAATCGCCGTCGCAGCTGGCCACCTGAATGCATCGAGTTCTCCAAGCCAACGGGACTTCGCACCAGCGACAGTGGCGATCGTGGTAAACGCCATGGCGGCCACGGTTCCAATCCAGCCGGCGGAAAACGCGACCTTGGTAGCCGTCATAACCGCGCACGCACTCATGAGCACCGCGATGGCGATCGTGAGCATGATGGCGGGGCCATCCAACTCGATGGGAATTGAACTGACCGTGACGGCGAAGAGCACCCACACGATGAAGGTCACAATGACCTGCGTAGGGATCAGCTTAGGGACAGTGTCCTTCCTCCAGTACGCCGACGAAGACTCGGCGAATGTCATTTTGGACCCTGCGTTGTTTTGCATGACTGACCCTTTCGGACTTGGACCCTCGGACTCGTGAAGAATCGATATAGTAGGACTGCGAAGCCGGTATTATCAAGGAGTAGATCTCCTTGTTAGAACACATGATTGTTCTTGATCACAGGCTCAAACAAGGAGATTTAAATTTATTACATAGTATCTCAATGTTAACTGCAGAGTATAGACCTAAATTGGGTTTTTGTCAACCCCGTTTAGAGAAACTTCTCTAACGAGGTCAATAATGAAAGGGCTAATTTTAGCTAATATCAGCATCAGATTAATTGCATGGATCCCCGGGCCAAGCCCGAGGATAACAAGTGTTACCCCTCCCTCTGTCATTCCCACGAAAGTGGGAATCCATATGTTTTCAGAATACGTCCACCGACAAGCGACCAGTCTAGGATTATAGTAATCGGGTTTTCTGGAGCGCGGAACGCAACCCTACCCTAAAAAAACCTAACCCCTCACCCCTATCCCCCGTCCGCCTTGGCATCGCCAAGGGCGAGCCGGGCGGGCCTAAATCCTATCCCTTGACACCAAATCTACTACGTGATACTATGTAGTGGTAGTAAGTGATACTACATATTAAGCAAGTTTAATTGAAAGGAGAAATACTTTGGAAAACATTACAGAAATGTTAAAAGGCGTACTCGAGGGCTGTATCCTGGAAATCATCAGCCGGAAGGAAACCTACGGCTATGAAATAGCATCCATGCTCCGCGAGCTGGGTTTCACGGACGTGGTGGAAGGAACGGTCTATACCATTCTGCTACGCCTCGAGAATGGCAAGCTGGTAAACATCAAGAAAAAATCGTCCGACGTCGGACCGGTGCGCAAATTCTACACGCTCAACAGCGCGGGACGGAAAGAACTGTCCACCTTCTGGGCAAAATGGCAGTTCGTCACAAAAAGTATTAACAAACTAAAGGAACAATCAAATGGCTAACATACTAAAAACAGTCAACGACTTCTGGAAAAAAGTAACCGGAGATAAAAAGAGATGGCGTAGAATGGAAGCACGCGCCAAAAAGCTACCCAACGACTACCATTTTGCATATGATGAGATAAAAAAATATATGTGGAAACTCTCCGCCGGCAGCGGAATGGATACAATAGATATTCTTGATGGTGTGCTAGGACTTTTTGAAGAAGGCGCAGCAGACAGCAAGCAAGTTTTGGATATCACCGGCCAAGACGTAGCCGCATTCTGCGACGGTCTATTGGGCGGGGCAAAAACATATGTAGACAACTGGCGCAAGGACCTCAACCACACAGTTGCGAAGAAAATTGAAAACAAAGACTAAAAAAATACCCAGCTAGTTTGGATTAGCGGGGTGCCGTATGAACGGCGATGTGCAATCAAGGGACGTAGATCAGACCATCATTCGGATCGATTCTCCGGCGAGTAATCGCGGCGATCGGCTGGTGCCTAACCAGGCCGAATGGCCAGTAGTCACTCTGCCCGTTCGGGCAGAACTGGTGGACGACAGAGGCAACGCCACTGCCGCTCTTCAGCCAGACCTCGCCCCGCTCGGTGACGATCACCGACTGCTCGCAGTAGTCATGCCATGTTCCCAGATGACTGTGAAAAAGCTTCTCGCCGACATAGTAGCCGTCTTCCCTGATACCATGGTCACGAGTGTGGCACCAAAGGCCGGTGATGTGTACGTAGCCGGCATTTTGCAGAACCGCACGCTCCTCAGGGGTAGTAGGCGCTCCCTCAAAGTAAGGCCGTGGGGCTTTGAACATGGATCTCTCCCTCGTTTTGCCAATACCTCAACGATACCGGCCCAAGTCCAATGAAACGGCCAAGGGTATATCAACTTATCATAAATGCTTATTTTCCGTCAATCCAAATAAAAAAAGGGGTCTAGACTTCCGACCCCTACTCTTCGAACAATGCGATGGCTTCCGCCACGGTGTGCTTCTTTCGGATGTCATTGCAGAAACCGATCTCGCCGGTCTCGGCGGCCACGGTTGTGACCAGGGCGTGGATGTTCGGGATCACCGTGTCCATAGCGACATCATCCTCGCTCACGCCAAGCTGCTGGGCGGTGCGCTTGATGATCACTGCCCTGAGATTTGAGTCCATGAACACCCTCCTCATTCGTCTTTCAAACGCCCTCTACTCTTCGAACAATGCGATGGCCTCCGCCACGGTGTGCTTCGCGGTGATATCCTTGATGTTCTTCGCGTACCGCTCGGTCTCAATGGACACGAATCTGACCAGACAGTAGATGTCCGGAATCACCGTGTCCGAGGTGACTTTACTCTCGCTCGTACCGAGCTGCATGGCAGTGTACTTGATGATCACTGCCCTGAGTTCCGACGACATGGGACGTCCTCCTGACATTGAATCCTGGCTACTTGCGCGACTGGAAGCCGTCGGAGCTTAGTCATCATCATCATCGTAGTACGGATTAACGAACATCAAGGGTCCCTCGAGAGAGGGGCGCAGTTCGATCCGTTCTACCTTTATCCCCTGAAGCTGTTCCCACGGTGTTTTAGCCTGTCGAGCCACATCCTGAACCACAAGTTCTTCCAGTCTCCTCGCGATAAGCTGAAACAGGATGTCTGTGATCTGAAAACGTACCGCCCTCAGCTCATTGCCCCCATCTCCTTCGGTGACTGGAACAACCTTTTGCTCCGACATGATTCACCTCCCCCCGATTTGGAAAACGTGATTGTGCAGGTTCCTAACTTTTACTACAAAAACCTACTAGTGTCAATGAACATAGGTAATATCTAAACACATAACGAACTACTCAACAACTGTGTTTTTTTGCAAAAAAAGAAGACCCTTATTTATACTCCTTGGATCTCGGTAGGAGTTGTGCTAGTCGCACTCGATGGAGAAGAGCTCGGCGTGGATGGCGTGCGTGAGGATAGCGTGGGGCAGGAGCCTGCGCGCAAGCTCGTCCACGGTGCGGATCTCCGCCGGCTTCGTGCCGACCCAAAGGATCGTCCCGTCGTTGCCGTCCTCGTCCTCCTCGACGCGCTCGCCTTCCTGGTCCACTTTGTAGATCTGACCGAAAAACGTGCCGAGCGGATCATCCCAACCGACCGCGCATTCGGTTTTTTCGTCCACGCGGAACACGGATCGTGACATTGCATCCTCCTAAGGCTCCTAAGAGCTGTTTGTTGTATTGCTACAACAAGTGATCAAGGCAGCGGGACACACCAAACACGAACCGGACATGGTAACACTAGATATCGGTTATGTCAACCCCGTTTGCGGAATTCCTCAAACGGGGTCAATAGTCCATGTCTCCGCCATCATCAAAAAGGTGGGATTTTCGTATGTATTGCCCACTCATAACCTTGGTGCTAGACTAAGATTGTTAACTTTACATAACAAGTTTCGCATAATAAATGGTTATTAGAAATTAATTATTATTTTTTTTAATTATGGAATTCAAAGAATTACAACAAAAGGTAGTAAAAAATGCCATGCAGTATGGAGAAAGGCATAACATAAAAATAGACGAGGATTTCGCATTAATTAAATTAGTTGAAGAGTTGGGAGAATTTGCGCAAGCCATATTAATACATAGAAAAAAATGCAGAACCAAAAAGCTTGTATCTGCAGAAATATCCAAAAAAGAATTATCAAAAGAACTTGCAGATGTTGTTGGTATGGCGATATTAAACGCACACCTATTGGATATTGATCTGGAAGATGCAATTGATAAAAAGTGGATTAATAAAGAAAAATAGAAATTAATATCCAATAAAATCCCCAATGATGGGACAAAAACAAGCGCGGAATTACCTGCGCCTGTTTTTATAATACAAGATTACTTTTCCGTCCCCCCGCTTTCAGAAAAAGCTGGGGTTTTTTATGATTATTGCTTCCTAGTAGGGATTATGTTACTTTCACCGTGAAGTCAGCTTTGTATAATAACCAGTTGTGCAGAAATCGCTCCCGGCCGCTTCGACTTCCCCCCCCCTTGAATACGCTCGGGGTCGCGCTCAGGGTCCGCTTACATTGCTAACTTTACTTTTTTCCTTAATATGGTATACTGTAATAAACTACTTATACCATATTAAACAATTACTATGAAATATCTGCACAAAACAATCGCCTCTCGTTTGGAAGCTAAAAGAAAAGAATTAAATAAACAACGGCCATTGCCTAAAGTAGCAGTCAAAAAACTGCAAGAAAAACTAAGGTTAGAAATGACCTATAATTCTAATGCTATAGAAGGTAATAGTCTAACCCTCAAAGAAACTTTTTTAGTTATCAATGAGGGCATTACAGTTAAAGGCAAGCCTCTAAAAGACCACCTGGAAACTAAAGACCAATATGCAGCTTTAGAATATCTCTATGATTTGGTTGATAAAAACAAACAAAATACTATTTCTGAAAGGTTAATCCGCTCTATCCACCAAATTGTTGTCCAAGAAACAGAAAAAGAACAAGCTGGAAAATACAGAACTGCCAATGTTTTTATCATGGGTGCTAAGCATACACCACCCCATGCTATTGAAGTGCCGAAATTAATGGAAAGTTTATTAGTTTGGCTAAAAAATAACAGCAAGATCCCAACGGTTGAACTGGCTGCTTTATTTCATCACAAATTGGTACAGATTCACCCATTTTTTGACGGCAATGGCCGTACGGCTAGATTAGCTATGAATCTAATATTGATGAAAAGTGGCTATCCTCTAACTATCATACTAAAAAATGATAGAAAAAAATACTACAACGTCTTGGCTAAAGCCGATACCGGTGATTATGCATCACTAGTTAACTTCATAGCTCAAACAGTTGAGCGGTCTTTTGATATATACTTAAAGACTTTATCCTCTAAAAAAAATAAGGAAAAATTAATTTCTTTGAAGGAACTAACAAAAAAAACTTCTTACTCAGCTAAATATTTAAACTTACTAGTAAGACAGGGCAAACTCGAGGCCTACAAAGAAGGACGAAATTGGCTAAGCTCAAAAGAGGCTTTGGATAGATATATAAAAGGCCGGGAAAGAAAAAGGTAAAATTAGCAACGTAGCCTGCCTCGCCGCAGACGGCGAGTCAAGGCGGGCATACGCTCGTCTGTATATGGCGTTATTGATTTTGAGACACTCAGAGAAAGTTATTTAAGTTTTAATTAATTGAGGATACCATTATGAATATGAAGAAAACCCAACTTGGGATTTTACTTGGGACTTTAGCCGGAATCATTGATGTTGTTCCCATGGTTCTTCAAAAATTAACCTGGGACGCCAACCTGTCGGCTTTCTCGCTTTGGATAATTTCTGGTTTTTTAATCGCGACAAGTAATCTTAAAATAAAAGGTATTGCAAAAGGTATAATTATCTCATTCCTTGTTTTATTGCCTTCGGCTATTATCATTGGTTGGCAAGAACCATTTTCACTGATTCCGATTTTTATCATGACTTTAATTCTTGGTTCAGCGTTGGGTTTTCTTATCGATAAATATGGTAAGTAATAGTACCTCTAAATCAACTTATTCTCTTCATTGCATTCCGACCAACCTCACCGAATAGCTGTCGGTAAATTATAAATAAAACAAGCGCGGGGATTACCTGCGCCTGTTTTTTTGATACTGCCAGATTACTTTTCCGATTCGTGCGTGTCGCAGTAATGGATCATGCCGTCGTGCATATACTGTGCCAGCCCTTCCGCTACTTTTTCATAGTTGGCTTTGAAGCGGTCATCGCCGATATACGCACCGGCCAGCCCACGGTAGATCTGGAAGTTTGGCTCGTAGAAAGCCCGCAGTCCGTCATAGTGCCTGGCGATCAGCTTTTGCACCGTCTCACCTTTCGGGTCCTCGCCCTTTTTCATGCACTCTGCGATTTCTTGAGTTAAGAGTCCCGATTCTTTCAGCACTTGGTTTAAACCCGCTTTGCCCATTTTCTTCACTCTCTCTTGGGACTGTTTATAAGCATCGGTATTGCCCCACTTCTCTCGGGCTTCTTCCGTGTAACGGTCCATTTCTTCTTTGGAAAAGTTGCCGTATAAATCTTGGTCTGCCATATTTTTTTCCTTATTAATTTTTTGAATAGTCCGGTCGATGGTTTCCACCAATCGTTCCAGACGATTTTTCTTGAGCTCAATCAGTTTGCGCTGACCCTTTAGCGCCGTGCGCATGTCAAAATCCGGCGCGGAGATAATCTTCTTTATCTCCTGAATGGAGAAATCCAGCTCGCGAAAAAACAAAATCTGCTGGAGCTTCAGAAGCTCCTTTTCCTCATAATACCGGTAGCCGTTGGCTTTCGTCCGGTCCGGTTTCAGGATTCCCGCCTGGTCGTAGAAATGCAGTGTCCGTACACTGATTCCCGCCAGATCGGCCAGTTGTTTTACGGTATAAGGCATATTAATGCAGATAATGGTTTAGGGTGTCGACCTATCTATATATGTATAAGACCACCTTATTATAACATACACTATCACGCTACGTCATAGTCAAGCGCTTCCCCGCTTTCGGCAAAAAGGTGGGGTTATTTGTGATTATTGCCCAGTTACTACCTTGGTGTTAAACTGATATCATAGCTTAAATAAGATAAGTACCAAATAATAAATAGCAATAGTGAATCAAACAGAAATTTGTTAAACCAAATGTAATAATATAATTACAAAATGCCACTACCAAATGACTACAAACAGCTTATTTTAGATAAGCTCAAAGAAAAAGGCGCTATGCCTCAATGCGAAATATGCCACAAAAATAATTGGGCCGTTGTCGATCAGGCGGTTTCAGCTCCCGTTTCAGATTTATCCGGAGGCTTCCGTCTTCCTCAGCCACAAATACCGTGTGCTGGGTTAATTTGCAACAATTGTGGCAATTTGCGCTTGTTCGCATTAGGAGCTCTTGGTATAGATGTTAACGCAAAAAAGAAAGATGACTGATTATATACATCACGATCCGGACAGAACCTGCTATTCAGTTACTGAAGATGAACTGAATAATATCGTTGAAAAAGCGCAACCTCTATGGAGAGACGTTTGCATTGCAAGTCTTTTCTTTGGGTTACCAACATTTATAAATGCAATCGCTGAAACCACCAAACAAAATGCACCCGAGTTTACCTGGTCATTACTTTTGAACTACATTTTTGGCATATTGGGACTGGTTCTCGCAATTATTTTCGGCATCGCTTGGAAACGATCGCACAAAAGCACAAAAGATCTGGTCGATAAGATCAAAGCAAAGCCCAAAATTGAATTAAACCCAAGTACATCTAATGTGGGTGCGCTTGATGAAGTAAAAAAGGAAATTGAAGAGCTAAAAAATAAGCCCGCTACTTGGGGATAAAAATTTTTAATTCCTTTTATAGCAGGGACAATGAGGTGTTTTTTCCGCTTTGTTATGAAAATTATTTTATAAAACATTTAGTAACCGCATAGATTCTATGCAAACAAAAATTAAAATTGAGACTATCGACTTATTCTGTGGAATAGGAGGATTGACTTATGGATTGAAAAAATCTGGGATTAATGTCATAGCTGGTATTGATAATGATGAAACGTGTAAATATGCATACGAAAAGAATAATAAAACAAAATTTATTAATGCTGATTTAACAAAATATGGATCTGGTGAAATACAAAAAATATATAGCCCAAATGCTATCAAAGTATTAGTCGGCTGTGCGCCATGTCAACCTTTTTCTTCCCATTCTTTCAAAAATAAAGTTAAAAATCACGACGACAGGTGGGATCTTCTCAGCTACTTTGGAAAAATAATAGATGATACACTTCCTGAAATAGTATCAATGGAGAATGTACGCGGAATAGTAAAGACTAACATATTTAAACAGTTTTTAGACGTACTTGAAAAAAATAATTATCATATTGATTATAAAATAGTATACGTACCAGATTACGGTGCTCCGCAAAATAGAAGCAGATTAATTTTACTTGCCTCAAGGCTTGGAGAAATAAAAATACCAAAGCCAACACATACTAAAGAAACATTTGTAACTGTTAAAGAAATTATAAAAAAATTGCCACCAATCAAAGCTGGCCAAACCTCTAAGTATGACCCATTACATAAAGCCAAGAACCTTTCTAAAATTAACATTCAGAGAATAAAACAATCAAAACAAAATGGTACGTGGCGAGACTGGGAAAAAAAACTGTTACCGGATTGCTATAAAAAAGAAAGTGGGCAAACTTACACATCAGTTTATGGACGGATGGGTTGGGATAATGTCGCACCAACAATAACAACTCAATTTTTTAACTTAGGATCCGGACGCTTTGGGCACCCCACACAGAATAGGGCTCTTTCTTTAAGGGAAGGTGCTCTGCTTCAAACTTTTCCAGTGAATTATGATTTTGGTCCGATAAAATCCATGACTACTATCGCCAGGCATATTGGTAATTCAGTACCCCCTGTTCTTGGTGAAATTATTGGAAACACGATTAAAAAACATATTAATAATATTAATGTCACAAAATAGTAAACCATTCCATTTTGAATTTTCCTTGGAAGTACTAAATCACCTTGGGAGAGGATTATATAGAAGTTTTGCCACAGTAGTAGCAGAAGCGATTTCAAATGCTTGGGATGCTGAGGCAACAGAAGTAAAAATAACAATAACAGACGGCGTATTGATTGTTGAGGACAACGGTAAGGGAATGGATAGCTATGACTTTCAAAAAAGATTTTTAAAAGTCGGCTATTCAAGAAGAGAGGATAAAGACAACAAATCAAAAAGGAGTGTTATTGGTAGAAAAGGCATCGGCAAACTAGCAATGTTATCTATTTCACAAAAAGTAACAATCTTATCCAAGAAAAAAGAAAATAAGATAATCGGTGGAATAATTAATAACACAAAACTTGATAAAGAAATAAAGAAAGATGGGTCTTATAACCTAGAAGACTTATCTCAAGAAAATTTAAAATTATTCCCAATCAAAAAAAGCTCTGGCACAAAAATTATTTTTGAAAAAATGAAAACAAAGTTAAACAGCGAAGCAATTATTAGAAAATATCTTGCTACTCAGTTTAATTTCGTTTTTAGTTTAAAAAAGAATGATAAGTTTATAATAAAAGTTAATAACAAACGAATTTCTCAAAAAGATTTGCAAGAGCTACACGACAAAACGCAATTTATTTGGTTTCTAGAAACAGAAAATACAGAAAGAAAAAAACTGTACAAATATTTAGCCAATTCAAAAATAATTGAAAACACGTCTTTTAATTTTAAGCAAGAAAATATTACTGTAAAAGGATTTATAGCATCAGTTAAACACCCTCGAAATTTATTATTAAGCGGTTCTGGCGGAGATTACAAGGCTGGAATAAATTTATTTTGTAATGGTAGACTAAGACAGGAAAACCTTTTTGAAGAAATAACAAATAAGCAAATAGTTGAGGAATATTTATATGGCGAAGTACATGTTGATGGATTTGAAGATGATGAAAATGATAGATTTACAAGTTCCAGGGAAGGGATTATAAAGGATGACCCTCTTTACCACAAATTTCTAGATGAATTAAAAAAAATACAATATATTATATCAAAGGATTGGACACCTTGGAGAAACAAAGAGAATGATGAGGGGGATATTGATGTAGATAATAGACCACCTTATGAAGTAAGAATGAACGATAGTAGAAATAGAAGAATGAAAGACTTTCAAAAAGAAATCAATAAAAATGTTGTAGAAAAAAACACAAAAAAAAGTCTCCAAGAAAAACTTAGAGCGCTTTCGTATAAAAATACTATGGTATATCAAGATCTCTTTATTTTAGAAAATATTTTTAGGGAATACATAAGAATTAAAGGTATTGATGAAGCACAATTGGATGCAAATGGATGCGAAGAAGAAAAAGATATAATTAATACTCTGAATGAAGTTAGAAACTTTAGAAAACAAGATGAAGAAAGGCATGCGCTAAAAGGAAAAATTACCAAAATGGAACACTATTTAAATTATCTCCACTTATTTCATCTTGGTGAAATAATTGATTTAAAAATTCAAAAAAATCATAAGAAACCAAAAAAATATAGAAAAGGACTTGAACAAGACACTAAAGAGATTGGGCCTGTTAGAAATTCTATTATGCACACAAATGAGATAACGGAAGAGGTTATGAAGTGGGATAAAATAAAAAATGTTATTAACTATGTTGAAAGATTAAGCAATAAAACAAATAAATAGTATTTTTGGGGCAAATGAGATTTACGCTTTTAATGTCCTTTCCCCTTCACATAAAATGTAAAAGGCGAGCAAAATTATTAAGCATCATGAACAAATTCACAATTTCAATTATCATCTTCTTTCTAGGAATAGGATGTCTTGTTGCCTTTATGTCCCTCGGATCAAGAATGACAGGATATGGGAATTTGGATGAATCGCCCTGGTTACTCACAGTTGGCTTTATATTAATCGTTATTGGAATGTTTGCTTCTGTCTGGAATTTTGATAAGAGAAAGAGCAAGGGCAAGAAAAAAGTGGATTCCCGCTAAAACAATAGTCGGGCTATAGTAATGGTGGATTCCCGCCTGCGCGGGAATGACAAGGAGGGAGTAAGTCTGTTATTCTCGGGCTTGCCCGTCCAATTTTTGCATTAAATATGTATGGCTTAGATTTATTCAAATTGGCCGGGCTTGGCCCGGGAATCCAAATTAAAACCAGCCCGCGCGCTCCGACATGCGACCGGTTTGGGATTATTAAATCTGGGTTTTTTGGAAAGCCCCCACACCCAATTTGGGTGTGGTGGTAACTTACCCTAAAAAATAAAACAACATGGAATGTAAGGCTTTAGCCTTACCTTTTTTTATAAAGCTAAAGCTTTATATTCCGAAACTATTCGGTATAGGTTACGCGGTAGATTGCGCCGGCTTCATCGTCCGAAATATAGAAAACGCCGTTTTGGTCAAAACCGACTCCCACCGGCCTGCCCCAGACATCCCCGTTTTCATCAAGCCACCCGGTAATAAAGTTAACCGGCTCGGCTTTGGCGTCGCCCGTGTTGATGCGCACGACTTTGTATCCGGTGGGAACACTGCGGTTCCAGGAACCGTGAAAGCCAACAAACATGTTTTCCTGAAGTTGTACGGGGAAAACGCTGTTCTCAGCATTGAAGGTAACTCCCAGCGGAGCGGAATGGGCCTGCATGAGATAAACCGGATCGGTAGTATCGTTGGCGCAGAACTCGGCGCGTGCGGGGAAGCTGGGATCTACCACACCTTTGCCATAGCAGTACGGCCAGCCGTAATGATTGCCTTTTTCCAGAATATCCACTTCCTCCTGTGGGATGTCGTCACCCAAGCGGTCCCTTCCATTGGTCACCGACCATAAATCCCCTTTGTAAAAAGCTATGCCAACCGCGTTCCGTAAGCCCTTGGCAAACACCCGGCCGTTTGATCCGTCCAGGTCATACTGCATGACGGCGGCACGGCGTTCGTCCTTTTCCTCGCAGATATTACAACTTGATCCGACTGATACATACAGCTTCTCATCCGGACCGACCAGCACCGTTCGGGTGGAGTGACCGCCATCTGACGGCAGGTCTGCTACTAATACATCTTTGGCGCTGTAAGTGCCGTCCGGCTGTAAGTCGCGGTAGACTATTATTTGATGCTCTTCTCCGGCGAACAAATCCCCTTTGTAAAAGTCCACGCTGTGCATTGTCTTGAGGTCTGAGTCAATCACTATATTTTCATCCGCGGTGCCGTCTTGATTTGTATCTTTCAGCAGAAATATTTTACCCGCGCCTTTGTCCGCGACGATTAAATTGTTCTCTTCGTCAAAGTCAAAAAAGCGCGGTGCGGTAAGCCCCGCGGCATACAGACTGATAGTAAACCCGGCGGGTAAGTTTAACTTGCGCGCCGTAGCAAATGTTCCGGTTTGGTACTGGGCGGGGATTTGCAGATCCTGTTCGATAAGCTCAGTCAGATCCGGCGCGGGGGCTTGTGGTTCGGTGTTGGTGTTTTCGGCTGTGTTTGTATTACTTGTATTTACCGGTTGGTTATTGAAATTGTTATTAATAATTTCCTGTTCGTTATTGCCGAGCGATAAAAATGAGGTGTTGGTATTTAGCCACCAGAGAATTCCGGCTAAAATTAGCACAATGATAATTATGAAAATACTAACCTTGGCACTTTTTGTCATTAATTTTTTCGTTAATGATTAAAGGGTCTGGTTTTTAATGTAGCATATTTGCGCGGATTGACCAACCATATCAATTGTTATTGTACTTATTCAAAAAAATAATGGATCCCCGGATCAAGTCCGAGGATGACAATTAGTATCCCCCTGTCATTCCCGCGAAAGCGGGAATCCATAAGTGTTTAGAAATCGCGCTCCGACGAACAACCGGTTTGAATAATAACCGGTTGCTTTTGTTTTAGGTAAAATAAAAAATGCCCGGGTCAAATCGTGTGTACGATTCGAGCCCGAGCTTCGTGCGATACCTACTCGACGTCATCCGGCATAACGTAGTACTTCCAGCTGTTGTACACATCCACGCCGAGACTGCGAGCAAGCCAGTGGACCCGCCAGAAGTCCTTCAGCGCATGAGCGACTAGGTCGTTGGTGACCATCGCCTGTCCTGCGCAGGAATCGGGGAAGTACTTCGTCTTCTCCGAGAAAATCCGCTGATCTTCGGTCAGACACTCGATCCGCCAGGCCATCGCGGTCAAGTACCGGAAGGTGCAGCTTTCCAAGATGGCCATCACCTCCTCCCTGGACTCCAGGTCGCTGTTGTACAGAACGCGGAGCGGTGTCAGCTTCTTCCACAGCGCGCGGAAGTGAAGGAAGAGTACGACGCGATCGATGATGATGTAGAGCACCAACTCCCCGAACATCGTGAGAGCCCTCCACAACACGAAGTCGAAGATGCTGAAGATGCGGAAGAGGACCATGTTGATCAGGAGGAACGCGAGCAGAAAGAGAAAGAAGAACTTCATTCTCCCGCTACGCCTCCGACTCAGGCAGATGAGACGCCAAATGAACATGATTTGTCTCCTCTGTGGTTCAGCGAGCCCGTATGTAATGCCTATTCGGCGTTATCGCTCGGGAGGTAGCCCCACCAGCGAAGCTTCACCTTGAAACCGAGGGCGCGAGCGAGCCAGTGGACCCGCCAGAAATCCTTCAACGCGACGGCAACCAGATTGTTGATGATCATCAGCTTGGCTGTCCAGAGACCGGGAAAACTCTTCTCCCGTGTTGCGATCAACCGCTGATCTTCGGTCAGTTGCTTGAGTCGCCAAGCCATCGCTTCCAGAAACACATCAACAGTTCTCTGTATGATCTTCTCTTCGGAAAGCGCACTACCCTCAAAAAAATCCCAGACGGGCCTCAGCCTCCGCTTGAGCGCCCGACGAAACTGGCGCTTGACTACGCGGTCAATGGACAGGAAGAGCACCAGCTCTCCGAAGAGAACAGCGTAGCTCCACGACTTCGAGTAGTCGTAGATGTTTCCGAAGATGCCGTTGATGATGAGCGGCGTGAGCAGAGCGAGGAAGAAGATCCTCTGCCACTTGCGGCGTCTCCAACCGTAGCTCATACAGATGAGATGCCAGAGAAACATGAGTTACCTCCACTGTTTGTCAGATGCCGGAACGATATTCGCCCTGGAGCATCCGTTCGTGAAAGAGCCGACCGACATTATTCGCCGGCCACTGCTTTGCCTTGAAGCACGTTATTCGCACTCCTGCTTGGCAGTTGACTACCTTTTAATACAGATTGCCATTTATGTCAATGGCGCAGGGGGTGTGGTGACTGACCCGCATTCTCCGCCGGCCGGCGGATACGGCGGACAGGTCAGTCCAATTATCGCGCTCCGACATGCGACCAGTTTGGGGTTACAGCAATCGGGTTTTCTGCAGAACTGAACCCTATCCGCAGGCGCGAATTCGAATTCGCGCCTGCGGGATATAACCCTTGACCCCGTTAGAAATCGATATTTCTAACGGGGTTGACACCTTCCCCCGCCTTTGGTAAGATTGCGGGGAACTTTACAACTTATAAATTAATGCCTGCTCAATCCCATGTCTTGGAAGATAACGACCATTTCAAGATGGACAGGCAAGAAAGAGGTCAAAATATGCAAAATTACGAGCTTTTAGTAATTATCTCTTCCAAAATTTCTGAGGAAGAGATTCCTTTTGTTCGCGACAAAGTGTTCGAACTGATCAAGAAGAACGAGGGCACCGTCGTCCGCGACAACAACCTAGGCAAGAAAAAACTAGCCTACCCGATCAAAAACCAGCGCTATGGTTATTACGTGCAGGTAGATTTTGATTTGCCGGGTGCTAATCTGCGCACAATGGAGAAAGAACTGGCAATCATGGACGAAGTAACCAGATACATCATAACCGTCCGGGACGTACTGGCGATCGCCAGAGCGGAGAAACGGGCGAAAGAAGCCAAGGAAAGAAGAATCGAGAAGCCGGTAGAAGTCAAACCATTATTCGAAGCTGAAGAGCCGGTAATTAACCGAATACCGTTTGCGGATCCGAAACCAGTGGAAGAGGAAAAAGTAGAAAGACAGGTTAAGAAGGAACAGAAGAAAGTATCGCTCGAGGAACTGGACGAGAAACTGGATCATATTCTCGATGACGATATTTTAGGAACATAATTAACCTTTACCAAAAATACTATGGACTTAAACAAAGCAACAATCATCGGGCGACTGACCCGCGATCCGGAAACCAAGACGATTCCTTCCGGACAAACCGTCACCACATTTTCCCTGGCCACCAGTTTCAACTGGACGGACAAAAGCGGACAGAAGCAGGAAAAATCCGAGTTCCACAACATTGTCACCTGGGGCAAGCTGGCGGAAATAGCCGGCCAGTATCTGAAAAAGGGCGGTCAGGTTTACATCGAAGGCCGATTGCAGACCCGTTCCTGGGACGGTGATGACGGAAAGAAACGTTATCGCACAGAAATAGTCGGCGAAAACATGATCATGCTGGGCAGGCCGGGCGAAAAATCAGAAGGCAGCGCAGCATCCCGACCGGAAGCAGTACCACAGCCACAGGCTCCGTCAGATGAAGAAGAGATCAATGTTGAAGATATTCCTTTTTAACCCCCTATAAATATGAGACCACGAACAACAACAACCAATAGTTTACCAAAAATCAGAGTCTGTCATTTCTGTGCCAACGGCATTGCGGAAATTGACTACAAAGACACCAAAGCATTCCAGAGATTTCTTTCCTCCTATGCCAAAATCCTGCCAAGAAAGAAAACCGGAACCTGCTCCAAACATCAGCGCAAATTGGCCCAGGCGGTAAAACGCGCCCGGTTTATGGCACTGATTCCTTATACAACCAGATAATCTAGAGAAAAATATGCTAGGAATGAATGAAGTCAAATTAGGAACCGTAGTCGTGGAAAATGGCGAACCTTTCGTTATTATCTCCACCGACCACTTGAAAATGGGCCGCGGCGGAGCGGTACTGCGCACAAAAATGCGCAACGTCATTTCCGGCGGTATCTTAGAAATATCTTATCGGGGCGGAGACAAAATCCAAGAAGCGGATCTCACCCGTACCAAAGCAAATTTCCTGTACCGTGAAGGAGATGACTTTTATTTCATGGATAATGATTCGTTTGAACAGTTTGTCCTGCCGAAAGCGCAGATCGGGGAAATTTCCAACTTTGTCAAAGAAGAGTCCGATATTGAAGTCTTGAATTTCGACGGTAAACCGGTATCAATCAATATCCCAACCAAAGTAGATCTTAAAGTAACTGAAGCCGCGCCGGGAGTGAAAGGCGATACCGCGCAGGGCAGTGTTTATAAACCGGTGGTTGTCGAAACCGGCTATACGGTGCAGGCCCCGCTGTTTATCAAAGAAGGTGATACAATCCGGGTGAATACAGAATCGGGTTTATACGTAGAAAGAGTCAATCAAGTATAATAAAACTAAAACCCCCACACTTAAGATAAGTGTGGGGGTTTTTGATTATAAAGATTTTCTATTTTTCTTCTGTATTCTTAACCGCGAGCAGAACTTTTTCCTTGATTTCTTTCATCAGCTTCTTGTCATCTCTCAAGGCTACCCTGGCTGTTTCTCTGCCTACTCCCAGTTTTGCTTCTCCGTAACTGTAAGAGTTGCCGTTTTTATTCATGACTCCGTATTGGATGGCAGTATCGATCAGATCACCCGCCATTGAGATCCCTTCATTGTACATAATATCAAATTCAGTCGTTCGGAAAGGGGCGGCTACTTTATTCTTTACTACTTTTGCTTTTACGCGGTTACCGATAATCTGTTCGCCTTTTTTAATCTGCGCCGAACGGCGTACTTCGATCCGGACGGAGGAATAAAATTTTAGCGCATTACCACCGGTGGTCGTCTCCGGGTTGCCGAAGAATACACCGATCTTCATACGGATCTGGTTGATAAAGATTACGACCGTATTGCTCTTACTGATGATGCCGGCCAGTTTTCGGAGAGCCTGGCTCATCAGTCTGGCCTGCAGTCCCATGTGTGAATCGCCCATATCACCTTCAATTTCCGCCTTCGGTGTCAGTGCCGCGACCGAGTCCACCACTACTACGTCCACCGCGTTGGAACGGACCAAAGTTTCCAATATCTCCAAGGCCTGTTCACCGTTATCCGGCTGTGAAATCAGCAGTTCTTCCGTATCCACTCCGATCTTTTTGGCATAGCCCGGATCCAGCGCGTGTTCCGCGTCAATAAAAGCAGCTGTTCCTCCGACCTTCTGCACTTCAGCGACAATGTGCTGGGCCAGGGTTGTTTTACCGGATGATTCCGGACCGTAGATTTCAATAATTCTTCCGCGCGGAACCCCGCCCACGCCGAGCGCGATATCCAGGGAAACACAGCCGGTTGATATGGAATCAACTTTTACTTTTTGCGTATCGCCCAATTTCATAATCGCTCCGGCGCCGAACCGGTCTTTGATCTGGTCGATCGCCACCTGCGCGGCTTTATCTTTTTCGTCGGATCTTGCTATTGGATTTTTTGTCATTGTATATTAATTAAAAATAAGATATATATTATTTAAATTTCTCCCGGCTCCACTCTGATTCTTTTGTAAATTGTGTTCGCCTTACTGCTTTTGCGGACGGCGGTTATTTCCAGAATATTTATCCCCTCCTTCAGTGCGACAACCGCTTCGAAATATCCGTTTGGATCACCCAGTATTTCTTCACCGTTGATCATAACTGTTGTTTCTTTTTCCGTTTGGCCGGATATTTCGTAGGAAAATTCATTTGTTGTCACATTATCTTCCTTGGGAGAATATATTTCCAGTGAGGGCGGTGACATAATCTGGCTTACCTCTATGCCAAAATAGATTAATAGGGAGATAATGATCAGAATTACCATTCCGTTCCGGAAAAATTTCGGATTGATAATCGGATGATTTCTTACCACATTTCTGCCGTTGGTCGGATGTTTTTCCAGGGGAGTAATATTCTTAAAGATCTTTTTTTCCGCTTCAAATATTTCGATCACCCTGTTGGGATTCAAATGTAGAAAAGTAGCATACTTGATCAGAAAATTTCTGATATAAACTTCCCCCGGCAGTTTACTGTATTCCCCTTCCTCTAAATACTGCAGATATTCTTTGCGTATCTGTATTGCATTTCCGGCATCCGCTAAGGAGATTTTGTCTTCTTCCCGTGCTTCACGAAGTTTATCACCCAGCGTGCGAGTTTCGCGTATTTCTTTGCCTTTGAAACTTCCCATTTTTTTTAAAGTTTATTTTCCTCGTCAGTCTCATCCTTACCAACTGCCTCGTCTTCGACAACACCTTCCACCTCGTCGTACTGGTCAGTGACAATATCTACATCCTCTTTATCCTTTACATAAACATCACGGGGTTTGGCTCCATCCGCCGGGCCGATAATCCCTTTCTGTTCCAAAATATCCAAAATGCGTGCGGCGCGCGCGTAGCCGATCCTCATCCTTCTCTGCAGGAAAGAGGCGGAGGCTTTTTGTGATTCCATGATTATTTCCTGCGCATCATCGATTAATTCATCTTCTTCATCAGAAAATGTTTCACCTTTTTCACCAACATTGGCACCGTGCCGGACCGTTACTTCATCATTATATTCCGGCTCACCTTTTTCTTTCAGGAAGTCCACAATGTTTCTAATTTCTCTTTCCGTAACAAATGCCCCCTGCAAACGCTTCGGTTTGGAAAGTTGCTGTGAAACATAAAGCATATCTCCACTGCCCAGCAGTTTCTCCGCACCGGCAAAATCCAATATTGTTCTGGAGTCTGTACCCGATGCAACCGTAAAGGCGATACGGGAGGTGATATTCGCTTTGATCAAACCGGTGATGACATCCACGGACGGTCTCTGGGTTGCGACGATCAAATGAATGCCGACCGCCCTGGCCATTTGCGCCAGTCTGATAATTCTGCTCTCCACTTCCACCGGAGCGACACTCATCAGATCCGCCAATTCATCGATAACGATTACGATGTACGGCAAGCCCACTTTGACCCCCGCGTTGAATCCTTTGATATTCCTTTGACCCGATTGTGCCAATAATTCAAATCTTCGATCCATTTCCGCCACCGCCCAGTTTAGGGCATTGACTGTCTTATCCGCCTTCGTAATCACCGGGGTCAGTAAATGCGGTATGCCGTTATAAATTGTTAATTCCACCCTTTTTGGATCCACTAATATAAGTTTCAGGTTGTCCGGTGAATTCTCATATAAAAGACTGATGATTATCGAATTGATGCAAACACTCTTTCCGGATCCGGTGGCACCGGCAACCAAAAGATGGGGCATGGTATCCAAATCTGCCACCCACGGATTGCCCGACACATCCTTGCCTAAAGAAATACTAAGATCGGATTCTCTCTTTTTAAACCCATCACTCTGAATAATCTCCTTCAGTTTGACCACCGCCACTTTTTGGTTCGGCACTTCAATTCCAACAAGCGATTTGCCCGGGATCGGCGCTTCCACTCTGATCGGATGGGCGGCCAGGGCCAGCGCGATGTCATTCTGCAAAGTATCAATCTGTGAGATCCTTACACCCTCGGACGGTTTGAGTGTGTATTGCGTTACGGTCGGGCCGACATTCGTCTCACCCATCTCAACTTCAATACCGAAATTCTGCAGAGTTTTTTTAATCTTTTCTTTATTCAAATTGATATCACCGCTCGTTGGTTTGGCTGAATTTCCCTCCAAAAGGTCAATCGGAATATCGATCTTCACTCTGTTTTTGCTTTTATTAAAAATCTTCATCTGATCACCGGTTTCCACATCTTCATTAATTTCTGTAATAACCCCATCCTCTTTCACTTCATTATGTACCGCATCTTGAGCAATCGTTTTTCTACTGAAGGAACGCTCTTCCTCATCCTGGACGTCCTCCTTCTCCTGCTTCTTGGATATTATGCGATATTTGGTTCTGCTGAATAAATCCCGGATCCGGATAATCACCGACCCGACGGCACTGCCGCCTTCAATCAGCCTGTTTAGAGAAGTCGCGAATACTACCAAAATCGCGATACAGAATAGCGCGATCAAAACAATAGAGGTCGCCCAAATTCCCATAATCTTCAGAAGCGGTAAGCTGATCATCAGACCCAGGTAACCACCGCCCCGTCCTTCTTCGATTGCTTCCACTGCGGTATCTAATCCGACAAAAAGGTGAAGAATACCTGAAAAGGAAAGTAACAGTAAAAAGACACCCAGATAATTTGAAGTCTTCAACTTGTATCTGTCCGGAAAAATTAAAAGGTAACCGAATATAATGAGGATGATCGGGAAGACAAATGAACCCCATCCGAAAACGATTTTCAATAACTGATCCAGATAGACCCCAACACTCCCGGCCAGATCAAAAAAACTCAAAATACTGATCGCCGCCACGACAAAAAGTGCGACAATAGTAATCCCCCGACGTGTTCCGGGGTTTAAAATGGGTTGCCTCTCCGCTTCGGGGACTTCCTTTTTTATTCGCTTTTTGGGTTGAGTATTTGCCATCTTTTATACTGATTGAATGTTCATTTTAACATGAAAAATGAGTAAAAGTCAAAGTAATTATTTATGATTTAGAGACCAAAACAGGCGCCTTTAAAGAGGACGCCCGTTTTTATATATTTATTTGGAAAGCTACAGGTCTATGCTTTTTCTCTCGGTTTAAATC
Source organism: Patescibacteria group bacterium (assembly GCA_041664365.1). Classification (NCBI taxonomy): domain Bacteria; species Patescibacteria group bacterium. The sequence continues at coordinate 7,431 of JBAYKW010000006.1, read as the reverse complement.
CAGTCCCGACCGGTATCAGTTTTCCGATAATTACATTTTCTTTCAAACCTCTTAATTTGTCAACCTTCCCGGAAATTGAAGCATCAATCAGCACGCGGGCTGTCTCCTGGAACGAAGCTGCTGCAAGGAAACTGTCGGTGGATAGTGATGCCTTAGTAATACCGAGGAGCAGGTTTTCTCCGGACGCCTTCTTTTCACCCTTCTTGATCGCGAGATTAGCTTCAATTAACTGATCCTCTGAAATAATATCACCTGACAGTAAATCTGTATCACCAGCATTTTTTACATAATATCTGGAGAACATCTGGCGCACCACTATTTCAATATGTTTATCATTAAGTTTCTGACCTTGGGAAGAATAAATATATTGAATCTCCTTGATGATATATCTTTGGACAGCATCTTTGCCTTTTAGTCGATACAGATCCTGAATATTCAAACTTCCTTCCGTCAATTGCTGACCGGCGGTAACCAGATCTCCATCTTTAACCCAGAGCGAGAAACCGACCGGGATTACATATTCATGGACATTTTCTTCCGTACCGGATATTTTTACAATTGATTTTTCAATACTAATCTTTCCCTGGGCTTTTGCTTTGATAACCTTACCCTTATCATTTTCCGCTATCACATCGCCCTTATCAACAGATTCGCCATTTTTTACTTTGATTGTGAATCCTACTTTTTTGAATAATTTTTCAATATCATAACCTTCTGTTACCGGTTTCTCTGCAATAACTTTAATTACCTTCTGCTTATCCTGTTCGCTGACACTGACCTGTCCGTCAATCTCACTGATGATCGCCGCTTTTTTAACCGGCCGTGCTTCAAACAGTTCTTCAACTCTTGGCAAACCTTGGGTAATATCCTGACCGGCAACGCCTCCCGTATGGAAGGTTCTCATGGTCAGCTGAGTTCCCGGTTCACCAATACTCTGTGCAGCGATGATTCCGACTGCTTCGCCCAATTCTACCAGTTTATTATAACCCAAATCATATCCGTAACATTTTCTGCAGACTCCACGGACACTCTTACAATTTATTATGGAACGTACTCTGGCTTCTTGGAGATCAATCTCTTTGAGTTTTTCGTATTCTTTTTCTGTAACCAGATCGCCTTTTTTCACGATAACTTTTTTACCGGACATAATATCATCCAAACTGACCCGGCCCAAAACACGTTTGGCCAGATCTTCACCTATTTCTTCACTTTGTTCTTTGGTCATAACATAACCATCGGTATCTCCACAGTCTTCATCACGGACAACAACATCCTGAGCGACATCCACCAGACGTCTGGTCAGATACCCGGCATTAGCCGTTCTGAGTGCTGTATCGGAAAGTCCTTTTCTGGTACCATGAGTTGAAATAAAATATTCCAGTACATCGAAACCTTCCTTAAAGCTTCCTTTGACCGGCAGTTCGATAGTTTCACCGGCTGGGTTTGTAACTAATCCTTTCATACCCATCATCTGGGTAATCTGTCCCCAAGATCCACGAGCACCGGAATCAATCATGGCGAAAACAGAACCGAGCGGGTCTAAAGCATTTTTACTTATTTCCTGAACTTCATTCTTGGTGCTGGCCCATACATCAATCGATTTGGCATAGCGTTCCTCTTTGGTCAGAAGGCCCATTTCATATTGACCGTGAATTTCATCAATTTTCTTTTCTGCTGCTTCGATAGCCTCTTTTTTTCCGGCCGGAATCGGTGTATCACCCATGCCCCAGCTTAAACCGGAGAGGGTCAGATACTTCAGACTCATTTCCTTGATATCATCAAGCAATACGGATGTAACTTCCGAACCGTCTTTGTTCAAGGCTTTCTGAATAATTTCTTTAATATTCCGCTTGTCCATGACCTTATTCTGATAAGGCACGTCATCGGAGAAAATTTGATTGAAAATAATCCGGCCGACAGTTGTATCAATTCGTTTGCCGTCTTTCAATAATCCGATCTTGGTTTGCATTTCTATCGAATCAGATTCAAAAGCAAGTATCGCTTCAAATTCAGCGGAGAAAAATTTCTTGGCCGGCTTGTCTTCATCCAGCATGGTAGTCATATAATAACAGCCCAAAACAATATCCTGTGAAGGGGTAATCACCGGTTCACCGGTTGCCGGCTTCAAAATATTGTGAGTCGCAAGCATTTTATCCTTTGCTTCCGCTTTTGCTTTTTGGGTTAAAGGCACATGCACAGCCATCTGGTCTCCGTCAAAGTCCGCGTTAAATGGAGGACAGACGAGTGGATGTAACTGAATAGCATTGCCTTCGATCAATACCGGCTGGAAAGCCTGGATACCGAGTCTGTGCAATGTCGGCGCGCGATTTAATAAAACGTGGTTATTTTTTGTAACTTCTTCCAGAATATCCCAAACTTCGTCGCGTCCGGATTCAATATACCTATTGGCACTTCTGACATTATGAACGTATTCTCTTTTAATCAGTTGGCTGATGACAAAGGGTTTGAAAAGTTCCAAAGCCATCTTTTTCGGAATACCACACTGATACAGTTTCAAATGAGGACCGACTACGATTACTGAACGACCGGAATAATCGACACGCTTACCTAAAAGGTTCTGTCGGAATCGTCCTTGTTTACCTTTTAACATATCCGCTAAAGATTTCAGCTGGCGTCTCTGTCCGGTTGATGCGGTAACGGTCTTTCCGTGACGGGCATTATTATCAATCAAAGCATCCACCGCTTCCTGGAGCATTCTTTTTTCATTTCTGGTAATAACTTCCGGGGCATTCAAATCTAATAGTCTCTTCAAACGATTATTTCTGTTAATCACCCTTCTGTATAGATCATTGAGATCGGATGCGGCAAATCTTCCGCCGTCTAATTGCACCATCGGCCGGAGGTCCGGAGGAATCACCGGGATTGTCGTCAAAATCATCCATTCCGGACGGATATTATTTTTCTTCATGTTCTTGATCAGCTTCGTCCTTCTGACCACGCGCCTTCTCTGATTTTTACTGCTTTCTTCTGTTTCAATTTCTAGTGCAACAATTAATTTATCCAGATCTATATCTTCCAGCAGTCTTCTGATGGTTTCTGCACCAATACCTGCCTCAAAAACATGTCCGTATTTCAGGGAAAGATCCTGATACTTATTTTCAGAAATAATCTGCAATGGTTTCAGTTCTTTCAGTTCTTTACGGGCAAGGTCAACCGCTTCCTGCAGGTCTCTGATTTTTTCGTCACGATTAACCGCGTTGTTAATCAGCTCCTGCTCAACTTCCTTGATCAGCTTAGCCTGCGCTTTGGTATCTTTATTTTCAGCAATTAACTTTGCCTCCAGCTGTTTGGATTCATTTGCTCTGCGGTTAAAATCCGCCTCGATTATTTTCTTCTTGCTCTTGTATTCAGAATCTATCTGCAAAATTGTTTCCTGCCGCAGATCGTCATTAACTTTTGTAATAATAAAACTGGCAAAATAAATTACCTTCTCTAAATTCTGTACTGAAAGATCCAGTACCAAACCAATCTTGGACGGGACTCCTCTTAAAAACCAAATATGTGAAACGGAAACCGCCAAATCAATATGACCCATGCGTTCTCTACGCACTATTGAGCGTGTGACTTCCACTCCGCACTTGTCGCAGACTATACCTTTATATCTGATCCTTTTATATTTTCCGCAGTAACATTCCCAGTCTTTGGAAGGACCAAAAATCTTTTCACAAAACAAACCATCTTTTTCCGGTTTTTGAGTGCGATAATTAATGGTCTCCGGTTTGAGCACTTCACCGTGTGACCAATCATGCAACTCATCCGGGGAAGCAAGCTTCAAACGAATGGCGTTAAACTCTAGTTTTGTTTCTTTCTCTTGAATCATATTTTTATAGTTGGACGGACTACCAATTACTAATTACTAATTACCCGTTTTATTCCTTTTCTTCTTCTTTTTCTTTATTATCCTCTTCTTTCTTTTCTTCCTCCGGCTCTCCACTTTCATCTTTTACTAATTCTTCCTTCGCAGAACCCTTTTCACCTTTCGGATCATCCAGTGTAATCAAATCGACATCCAAGCAAAGCCCTTTCAGTTCCCTGACCAAGACATTGAAGGATTCAGGGACATTCAGGTTTCTAATCGGTTCACCCTTAATTACCGCTTCATAAGCTTTGGAACGTCCTGGCACGTCGTCAGACTTAATCGTCAACATTTCCTGGAGCATATTAGCAGCGCCGTATGCTTCGAGTGCCCATACTTCCATTTCTCCGAAACGCTGTCCGCCGAATTGCGCTTTACCGCCTAGTGGCTGCTGAGTAACGAGTGAGTACGGTCCGATTGAACGTTGGTGGATTTTATCTTCAACCAAATGATTCAGTTTTAACATGTAGGTATAACCGACGGTTACTTCTTTATCAAAACGTTTGCCGGTTCTACCGTCGTATAAAACCATTTTTCCTTCTCTTGGGAACCCTGCTTTTTCTAATTCTTTGCGGATATCTTCTTCATCAATTCCATCCAGAGCCGGAGTAGCAACATAATAACCAAGTGTCTTTGCAGCCAGTCCTAAATGAGTTTCTAAAATCTGTCCCAGGTTCATACGGGATGCTACGCCGAGCGGATTCAACATAATATCTACCGGAGTTCCGTCTTCCAGGAACGGCATGTCTTCCACTGCCACAATTCTGGAAATAACGCCTTTGTTTCCATGACGACCGGCCATCTTATCTCCCACCTGCACTTTTCTCAGCTGAGCGACCGAAACTTGAATGCTCTTAATCACACCGGACGGCAGTTTGTCACCTTTGTCTCTGGAAAATATTTTAATTCCAACAACTTTTCCGTGTTCACCATGTTCCAAATAGAGCGAGCTGTCCTTAACATCCTTGGCTTTTTCACCGAAGATTGCTCTCAGTAACTTTTCTTCAGCTGATAATTCCGTTTCACCTTTTGGTGTAATTTTTCCGACCAATATATCACCGGATGATAGGTTAGCCCCAACTCGAATAATTCCTTCTTCGTCCAGGTCTTTTAATTTCTCTTCCGAAACGTTTGGAATATCCCTGGTGATAACTTCTGCTCCGAGTTTTGTATCCCGGACATCGATTGTATAGTCTTCAATGTGAATCGAAGTATAACGGTCATTTCTGACCAGTCTTTCTGATATTAAAATAGCATCTTCATAATTCCCACCTTCCCAAGGCATATAAGCAACCAGGATATTCTGACCAAGAGCCAATTCGCCACGGTCGGTTGACGCTCCGTCGGCAATCACATCTCCCACCTTTACCTTCTGACCTTTTTCAACAATCGGTTTCTGGTTCATGCAGGTGGACGCGTTTGATCTGACAAATTTCCCCAGTTCATACATTTTCAGATTGCCGTCGTCTTCCAATATTTGAATTTCCGCACCGGAAACTGAAGCCACCATGCCGGCTTTTTTGGTAATTATTACCTGACCGGAATCCTTAGCAGCCTGCGACTCAACACCGGTTCCGACAAGCGGAGCTTCCGGTCGGACACAGGATACTGCCTGACGTTGCATGTTTGTTCCCATCAGTGCTCTAACCGCGTCATCATGCTCAAGGAATGGAATCAAAGCTGTGGCAACACTGATAATCTGATTTGGCGCCACATCCATATAGTCAATATTGTGGACATATTCAACTGTCGGCTGTCCGAGTTTTCTTACTTCCGCTCTTTCATTTATAAAATGGCCGTTTTCATCAATCGGACAAGTTGCCGCAACCGTAACCCGGCGCTCTCCTTCAAAAGCATCTACATAATTTATTTCATTCGTAACAACCGGAATAATTGGTACAATTTCAACATCCGTTTTTTCCAGATCCTTGGCTTTCTTGGCATCAATCACTTCACCTTTTTTCATTACAACCTTACCGCTTTTATCTACCACATCTTCTCTGGTTGTTTTGCCTTCAGTAACACTTACTTTATTTGGAATATCATGCAGGACTCTTCTGAATGGAGTTTCAATAAATCCGAATTCATTTACCCTTGCATAAGTAGTTAAATGTCCGACCAATCCGATATTTGGTCCTTCTGGTGTGGAGATCGGGCAGATACGGCCGTAGTGAGTACGATGTACGTCACGAACATCAAATCCCGCTCGCTCTCTGGACAGTCCGCCTGGACCCATCGCTGATAATCTTCTCTTGTGTTCCAGTTCGGCCAGAGGATTGGTCTGGTCCATGAACTGTGAAAGCTGTGAAGACATAAAAAACTCTTTGACCGCGCCAATCACCGGACGCGCATTAATCAGCTGGTTCGGGGTCAGGGTCAAAACATCTTTGGTGCTCATACGATCTTTGACGATTCTTTCCATTCTGGCCAGACCGACTCTGAATTTATTCTGTACTAATTCACCGATTGCTCTGACACGTCGGTTACCAAGATGATCAATATCATCCGCCTCTTCCTGCGATGTATTCAACCTGACAATTTCTTTAACGATTGCGATCAGATCTTCTCTTTTTAAAATACGGTTTTCTTTGGTCAGCGGAAAATCAAATTCAAAACGTTGATTCAATTTGTAGCGTCCAACTTTTCCGAAATCGTAACGGTCAAAGTTAAAAAACATAGAATGGATCAGTGACCTGGCATTATCTACCGTCGCCAAATCTCCCGGCCTGATTCTTTTATAAACTTCTTTCAAACCTTCCGCTTCCGATCGGGAAATGTCTTTCGCAATTGTCGCGTCGATGTACCGAATATCCGGGTTTGTATCGATTTCTTTAAAAATATCCTTAATCTCTTCATTACTTGAATATCCGAAAGCACGGAGCAATGCAGTTACCGGGACTTTACGTTTCCGATCAATTTTTACATGGATAACATTATTAGAATCTGTTTCAATCTCGAGCCAAGCACCGCGGTTCGGGATAATTTTCGCTCCATAAAGTCTTCTGCCCTTAACAATTTCTGATGTAAAGAAAACGCCGGCTGAACGGATCAGCTGGCTGACTACTACTCTTTCAATTCCATTGACAATAAAAGTCCCGCGCTCGGTCATGAGTGGAAAATCACCTAAGTATACTTCCTGTTCCTTAATCTCGCCGGTTCTTTTGTTAACCAGGCGCGCTGTTACTCTTAATGCTGCTTCGTAAGTAAGATTCTTGGCGTTGGCAGTCTTTTCATCAAAACGCGGTTCGTCCAGATAGTGGTCGGTGAAATAAAGTTCCAGTTCCCGGCCGGTAAAATCTTCAATCGGGGAGATTTCATCAAAAAGCTCCTTTAACCCTTCTTTCATAAACCAAGAATACGACATCGTTTGGATGTCGATTAGGTCCTGCAGTGGTACAGGTTGGTCAAATTTCTTAAAATACTTGCGACTTATGGATCTTTGGTTGTCGGCCATTAAAACAACTTCCTCATTATTTGTTTGCGAGGAAGAATCGTTAAGACTATTCCAGTCGTGTTTTTATTAGATTGTTGATAAATAGATACTAACAGCTATT
>JBAYKW010000005.1 GCA_041664365.1 Patescibacteria group bacterium | reverse complement strand
AGTAATCCAGAGCGAAGTGAAAGAACTGCGACCGACCACCGCCAAGAAAAAACTGAAATTGACATTCATTATGCCGAAAGAGAAAATTCCTACGCTTTCTGTGGATGAAGACAAGATTAAGGATGTCGTTTTGAACCTGGTTGATAATGCGATCAAATATACCGAAAAGGGAGGTATCACAGTTACGGTTCAGAAGAAGGACAATAATGTATTAATTATTGTTAAAGATACCGGCGTAGGCATCAATCCGACTGATGCGGAAAAACTTTTCTCCAAATTTGTCCGCGGATCCGGAATCTCACGGCTTTCACCGGACGGATCCGGTTTGGGACTGTTTATTGCCAGAAAGATTGTGGATGCGCATAAAGGAAAGATTTGGGCGGAAAGTGAAGGTGAGGGCAAGGGTTCGGCATTTAACGTGGAACTGCCAATTAAATAATTCCAGAGGGGAAAAAGAGTGGTAAGACGAGTAATAAAAATTCTTTTAATAACCGCGATCATAACAGTTGCCTGGTTTTTTGTGGTTTCATTTTTTGCGTATTACAATGTTACTCACCCCAGGCAAACAGATTATACAATAACACCTGCCAATTACAACGTGATTTATGAAGACGTATATTTTCAAACAGAAGATAATTTGAGATTAGCGGGCTGGTTTTTGCCCGCAGGATTAGACGCGCGGGGTACGATAATTGTTATGCACGGTTATCCGGCTAATAAAGCGGATGCCTTAAACTGGTCGCTGTTCCTGCAAGATAAGTATAATGTTTTACTGTTTGATTTCCGTTACTTCGGATCCAGCGAAGGAAAATATACAACAATTGGCTGGAATGAAAAAAAGGATCTTAAGGCGGCGGTTGATTATTTAAACACGCGTACCGATATTGACCAGGAGAAAATTGGCGTGATGGGATTTTCCATGGGCGGTGCGGTCGGAATTATGCATGGTAGTGTCGATCCCAGAATCAAAGCGATTGTTGCCGACAGCGCCTATGCTTCTTTGGATTTATTGGTAAATAATATGTTTGCAAAGTTCGGTTTTCTCCAGCAACCGATGATCTGGTCTCTGGAACAGTGGGCGAATTGGCGGATTGGGATAAAACCTGGTGATGTCTCGACGATCAAAGCGGCAGCACAAAGCAAAACACCATTGCTGTTAATTCACGGGACAGCCGATCAGGAGATTCCGGTTGAACACTCCAGGCAAATTTTTGGAGTGTCCCAGGGTAATTCGGAACTATGGGAAATTGAAGGTGCGGATCATGGCGAGGCTTATTTCAATGAGAAAACATTGTATGAGGCGAAGGTGAACGGTTTCTTTGAGAATAACCTATAAATATATTTCTAACTCTAAAAAACGCGGACTTCTATCCGCGCTTTTTATTTAGCGTAATAAACAGCAACCATTGCGAGTCTCGCTTAGCGAGGCGAAGCAATCCCGCTCAACAATGGTAATCATGATTTGTTAGGAATCGGGATTGCTTCGCCTTCCGCCGATGGCGGATAGGACTCGTAATGGGCACTACTATTTATTCGCACCATCCTTTTTGAGCGATGGCGTATTGTTCTTCACCATTTATGCCGTGCATCGTTCGCACAAATGTGCCGGTAGTTTTACTTATGCCGATTGAATCCATATTCCAGTATGGTTCACTCATTAATGTGATATAGCCTTCACTGTTGTGTTGTACATACCATGTGCCCCACGGTCTTCCATTTATTACAAGCTGTACAACGTCTGAATTTAGACCAACTATTTCAAAACCAGGAAACTCATACTGCCATTGATAATCCCAGCGGTCGAGAGGTTCTTTGTATTCATCAATCTCAGTGTCATAGGTGTCGATCTTAGTAGTGTCCGCCCTGCTTGTTGGCAGTTCTGTGCTGAGTGTGCCGTCAGCGATGCGGTAGTAGTACCACTCCTCTTTGTCGGTGATCACCGCTTCCACGCTGTCGACAGGAACGCCGTTTTCCAGAATATCCATCCTCTGAACTGCAATGATCTCGTTTCGACTCTTGCCGAAAGTTTCCATAACCGCGTCGACGGCTGGTCCGGTCCACGGTTCGGGTTCTGTGGATACAGAATCGGATTCTTTCTCGCCCATGGCTTGAAGCTCATCTCGCACTGCTTTTGGATACCGGTCGAGGATTGCGGTAACATCTTCGTCGGTCTCTGCCGTCTGGAGTTCCGCAATCGCTTCGTTTAATGAAGCGTTCCCATTTTCGCGAGTGCTATGAATTACGTGACAGGTAATTGAATCTTTATCCTTAATACTTCCTTTTGGTGAAATTTGTAAATCATCAAAACGATTGAATTCTTTTTGATAGAATCGATCAACAATTAAAACGATGGCAAATAGGATAATCATTAGTATTGTCCAATATAGCTTGCTTTTATTCAGTTTGAATACTCTTTTGCTTTCTGGGGTTGATTCCATAATATTATAATCATAGATTTAAGTACAAATTACTATTCACATCGTCCTTTTTGTGATACAACATATTGGAACATTTCAGGATGAAGTGCTTCTCGTCCGCCGAAATATTGTTTTTGTCCCATAAAAGTTCGTACAAATGTCCCCGTATCTTTTATTACTTGGATGATTTCAACTATATCTTCTCCAAATCCTTCAGGTAGCTTAACTTGATAGGTAGCAGTGAAATTGCTTTCCTTCGTTTTTTCCAGATCATATTGTCTCCCATCAAAATCCATAACTGGGTTTTCGGAAGAAAGTCTACTAAGTGTAAATGTTGGGATTTCAAAAAATTTAAAACTCTCTTCTTGGATAGGTTTAAATGTGGAATAAACAACTTCACAAGTTATCTCGTCGGAGAATTCGAAGTTATCATTAGGAGTAACGTGATTGATATCAAATCGGTCAAAATAATGCCGGTAAAACATGGTAGTAACTATTGTGACTATTACTAATATTATTACAGTTATAAACCAGTATACTATGCTGTGTTTTGGAAGCCATATTTTTCTAATTTTAGGCGTTGAATCCATGATTTTATATTAATGATAATATTTAAATTGTATGCTGAATAATGAAAGAAATCTAGGGTATTAGCACTATTAGTGTGCGTCACAGACCGTTAAACTAAAAAGAGCGTTCAATGTCACAAAACGTGACCAACGAGAACGCCCAATTCATCTTGATTGTGCTTAAATTATAAATCACATGTTGTGTATATGTCAATTTGGCAATGCAAACGGAATCAGCGTGACATAAGTCAGAAAATTTGTTATATTAGGATAATATTTCACATGATTATCCACATTTTTTATTTGAACATTTAGCCTTTTTAACCTATGCCTAAAAAAACAATCAGAGATATCGATGTCCAGGGTAAAAAGGTGCTTTTGCGCGTGGCATATGATATTTCACTGAAAGAAAAAGACGGCAAGTGGATTGTTCCGGATGATTCCAGAATCAAAGCCACTTTACCGACAATTGAATATTTATTAGAAAAGGACTGCAGTTTAGTCCTTCTTTCGTGGTTAAAAAGGCCCGAAGGGAAAGTAGTTGATAAATTTAGGATGGATCCAGTAGCGGAAAAGCTGTCAGAATTGATCAAAAGACCGGTAAAAAAGATGGATGACTGTGTCGGTCCGGAGGTAGAAAAAGCGGTGGCTGATCTGAAACCCGGTGAGATTATAATGCTGGAAAATGTCCGTTTTCATCCCGAAGAACAGAAAGAAGACGCAGAATTCTCCAGAAAGCTGGCCAGTCTTGGGGATTTGATTGTATTTGATGCCTTCGCACAGGCGCACCGCGTTCATTCATCAACAACCGGAATTCTGAAACAGGGCAAGGAAGTCGTCGCCGGTTTTCTGATGGAAAAAGAATTGGATGTACTTTCCAAAATGCTGAATAATCCGGCCAGGCCTTTTACTGTGGTATTGGGCGGAGCGAAGATTTCTGACAAACTGGAAACTACCAATAATCTTTTATCCCTAGCCGATTCTATTTTAATCGGCGGAGCGATGGCTAATGCATTTTTAAAAGCCCAGAATGTAGATATTCAGGGGTCATTTGTGGAAGATGTCGGGATTGATGCGACAAAAACTGCTTCGGAATCGGCAAAAGATCTGCTGGAAAAGACTGCGGATAAAACTTCATTTCAAGGAGGGGATTTTATACAGCTACCTTTAGATTTAGTTGCTGCGAACTCAATTGAAGCACCGACGGAAAACAAAGTGGTGGATATTAATAAAAAAGAAACACTGCCGGAAAAATGGACGTACCTTGATATCGGTCCCCAAACTATTGAAGAATACCGGAAAATTATTTCCGCCTCAAAAACTGTTTTCTGGAACGGCCCGATGGGCTTGTTTGAAGAAGCAGAATTTGCCAAAGGCACGAAAGAAATTGCCGATGCCATTATAAACAGCGGTGCCACGTCTATCGTAGGGGGTGGTGACACGGAGAAGATTGTTAAAATGTTTAATCTGGAAGGCAAATTCACACACGTCTCAACCGGCGGTGGCGCTTCATTAGAATTCCTGTCCGGCAAAGAACTGCCGGTGGTTGCTTTGTTGCCGAATTTGTAACAAGTAACTTGTAATTCGTAATTAGTAAATCGTAATTTTTAATCAATAGCTTGTAGTTACCAATTACAAATTACTAGTTACCAATAACTAACTCCTAAGCAAAAACCCATGACCCATGCAGTTAAAATCAAAGAAATATTTGCGCGCGAAATTCTGGATTCACGCGGCAATCCCACCATTGAAGCTAAGGTTATTGCGTCAGACGGCAGCATCGGCATTGCCGCTATTCCATCCGGCTCTTCAACCGGTACTTATGAGGCATTGGAACTGCGGGATGCTGATCCGGACCGCTATTTGGGCAAAGGTGTTTTAAAAGCGGTAGAAAATGTAAATTTCAAAATAGCTCCGGTTTTGAAGGAATTTGCCTTAGGTAAACAGGAGGAATTGGATAAAAAGATGATTGAGTTGGATGCAACAGAGAATAAAGCTAAACTTGGTGCTAATGCAATTTTGAGTGTTTCCCTGGCCTATGCCCGGGCATCAGCAAAATCAGTAAAAATTCCTTTGTATGAATATCTGCGGAACTTAGCAAAAATAAAGGGGAAGTATTCTTTTCCCTTGCCGATGATGAATATTATCAACGGCGGTCAGCATGCCGATAATAAATTGAGCGTGCAGGAATTTATGATTGTGCCGAAAGCGGACAGTTTCAAAGAATGCGTACGGATGGGAGCTGAAATTTTCCATTCGTTAAAAGTGGTGTTAGAAAATAATAAACTGTCAGTGATGGTGGGTGATGAGGGAGGATTTGCACCGAAAGTGCAGTCGCATAAGGAGGCAATGAATTTAATCATGATGGCGGTCAGTAAAACACAATACGAAATAGGAAAAAATGTTTCTTTTGCACTGGATGTCGCCGCTTCAGAATTCCATAACGCATCTTCCAATAAATATCTGATTCAACCGGAGCAGCACAGTATGACGGCTGAAGATATGATCACTATGTATGCGGATTGGCAAGCAAGCTACCCGATTATCTCAATTGAAGATGGGCTGACTGAAGACGACTGGGACGGCTGGCAGTCAATGACTAAAAAACTGAAGGATAAAATGATGTTGGTCGGGGATGATTTATTTGTGACCAATATTACTCGGTTTAAAAAGGGTATTGATAAAGGAATCGCCAACTCCATTCTGATTAAACTGAATCAGATCGGCACTCTGACAGAAACTCTGGACTGCATCCGGTTAGCGAAGGAAAACGGATACAAGACTGTAATATCCCACCGTTCCGGGGAAACTGCTGATACTTTTATTGCTGATTTGAGTGTTGCTGTGAATTCGGAATATATTAAAACCGGTTCGCTTTCCCGAGGAGAGAGAATTGTTAAATACAACCGACTGATGGAGATTGAGGAGGAAGTAAACGATAGTAATAAGTAATTGGTAATTCACACATTACTTACTAATTACAGATTACTTATTACCAAATTACCAGTTACCAATTACCAAATTACTGATTACTAATAAAAAATGCCAACAAAGATAAAAAGAAAAAAAGTATCACATTATAAACCTACTGTCTTAATTGTGCTCGACGGCTGGGGGATCGCTCCCGCTTCCGAAAGTAATGCGATTGAGCTGGCAAGGACACCTGTAATGGACCGTTTGTGGAAAAAATATCCGCACACCAAGCTAAAGTCTTATGGTAGGTATGTGGGGCTGCCGGCAAAACAGGATGGTAATTCGGAAGCTGGTCATATGAATATTGGCGCCGGCAGAATTGTGGATCAGGATTCTGTTATTATCACAAAAAGCATCATTAATGGTACGTTCTATCGGAATCCAGGTTTTTCGGAGGCGGTGCAACATGTAAACAAATATAAATCCAATCTGCATTTAATGGGTATTATCTCCGGTGATCAATGTCCGCACATGAGTCCGGACCATTTGACGGCTCTGATTGAACTTGCGCGGCGAAAAAGAGTATATAATGTTTTTCTGCATTTTTTCACGGACGGCAGGGATTCTAACCGCTATTTCGCTATAAAGTTGATTAAAAAAATTGAAAAAAAACTGAATAGAAATGAGATTATTTCTACAGTGATGGGACGATACTATTTGGACCGGACAAAAAACTGGGATATTACCCAGCGGGCATATAACGCCCTAGTATTGGGGGAAGGTCTAAAAACTGACAGTCCACAGCAGGCAATTTTGCAGGCATACAACAGGGGGGAGACGGATGAATTCGTCACGCCAAGTATTATGAAAGGCGGTAAACCGATTTCTGACAACGACTCGGTGATTTTCTATAATCTGCGTTCAGACAGGGCGCGTCAGTTAGCTAAGCCATTTATCCAAAATAAATTCAACACAAAGAATTCAAAAAGCTTTGAGCGGAAAAAGGTTTTAAAAAATATTATTTTTGTGGCCATGACTGATTTCGGACCCGATCTTGAGGGAATGCTGACCGCTTATCCTTCCATGGATATCAGGGATACATTGCCGATGGCTCTACGGAATGTACGTCAATTATATGTTGCTGAAGGGCAAAAGTATGCGCATATGACCTATTTCTTTAACGGCGGTTATTCAGATCCTGTGGGCGGAGAGAATAGAATCACCGTACCGTCTACATCCGTAAAACATTTTGATGAAAAACCAGAAATGAGTGCCGGAAAAATAACCAGTATTGTTCTGCAAAAACTCAAAACAAAGTCACAGGATTTTATTGCCTTAAATTTTGCCAATCCGGATATGGTAGGACATACCGGAAATCTGGAGGCGACAGTCAAAGGCGTCGAATTTACTGACAAATGCATCGGCAGAATAGTTCAGCAGGTGCAAAAACAGAAAGGAACGGTTATCATCACAGCTGATCATGGTAATGCCGAAGACATGATCAATCTGAAAACCGGAGAAGTTGATACAAAACATTCTTCCAATCCTGTTCCGTTTATTATAGTCAGTTCCGATAAAAAAATCACGAAAAGGAAAAATCTGCCGGAAGGTGTATTGGGAAATGTCGCACCAACTATTTTAGAAATTATGAATATTGAAAAGCCAAAACTAATGAAACTAAAAAGCCTGCTTTAATGAACGCTGATTTTGTCACTTTGATTATTATTGACGGATTTGGTATTGCCCCGCCACGACGTGGAAATGCAATTAGTGTCGCGGTAACGCCAAATTTAGATAAAATAGTATCCACTTATCCTACGATGGCCTTGCAGTCTTCCGGAGAGTTGGTAGGTTTGCCATGGGGAGAAATGGGTAATTCGGAAGTCGGTCATCTTAGCATCGGTACCGGCAGAATAGTATATCAGTCATTGCCAAGGATAATAAAATCAATAGCTGACAGCAGTTTTTTCAAAAATGAGGCATTTCTTTCCGCAGTTAAACATGTGAAGGATAATAATTCAGCTCTGCATATTATGGGTCTGGTATCCGACGGTGGAGTCCATAGTTCAGAGGAGCATCTGTATGCTCTGCTCGAGCTCTGCAAAGATAATGGACTGCAAAATGTTTTTATTCACGCTTTTTTAGACGGTCGTGATACAGCAAAAAATACCGCGGAAGAATTCATACTGCAATTAAAGCGCAGAATTGAAGATTTGGGAATCGGTAAAATAGCATCACTCGCGGGAAGATTTTATGCCATGGACCGCGATAATCGTTGGGATCGTATTGAAAAATCGTATAATGCAATTGTAGACGGTATTTCAGAACAAACTGCAGATGATCCGATTGCAATCATTAAAAAATCTTATGAGCAAAATATTTTTGATGAGGAATTTTTACCAACTGTAATTACAGAAAATGGTAAGCCGACTGCAACCGTCCAGGATAATGATGCGGTAATTTTCTTTAACTTTCGTCCGGATCGCACCAGACAGCTGACAAAGGCATTTGTTTTGCCCGGGTTTGAAAAATTTCCTAGGAAACGCGAAATTAGCAATCTATTTTTTGTAACAATGACGGAATTTGAAAAAGATCTGCCGGTTAGCGCCATAGCGTATCCTCCGGTTGAGATTACCACGCCGCTTTCCAAGGTAATTGCCGATAACGGTTTTAAACAGCTACATATCGCTGAAACAGAAAAATACCCGCATGTTACTTTCTTTTTTAACGGTGGAAAAGAGTCTGCGTATGAAGGAGAGGATCGAGTATTAATCCCTTCACCACATGTTTCGAGTTATGACCAGAAACCGGCAATGTCAACAAGGGAGATTAAAGATCGGGTTGTACAGGAAACGTTAACAAAAAAATATAAATTGATTGTTATTAATCTGGCAAATGTTGATATGGTTGGTCATACCGGAAATCTGAAAGCGGCGGTCAAGGCGGTGGAAGTTGTCGATGAAGCTTTAAAGGATATTGTCCAGGTGACTCTCGATATGAATGGCGTGGTTGCAATAACGGCAGATCATGGTAATGCTGAAGAAATGATGAATGCGCAAACGGGAGATATTATTAAGGAGCATTCGGCAAATCCGGTGCCGTTTATTCTGATCGGTAAACAATGGGAGGGGCAGAATACTTTGCAGAGCCATGATTTATCCGGTTTGCGTCCGGTTGGTATGCTGGCCGATGTTGCGCCGACAATTTTGCAGATTCTGGGTTTTGATCGCCCGGCGGAGATGACCGGCCGTTCTTTGATTTAATTTGTGTCTATAATTTTTGTTAATATATAATTAAACTGAGAATAATCAATTATCTTATGAATAGAAAGATTTACGACGTAATTTCACTGGGTGGGGCTACACGTGATATCACTTTTTATACTGATGAAGGTCAGGTAATTGATACTCCTGAAGATCTGACCCGACAGAAACTGATCGGGTTTGAATACGGTGCTAAGATGATCAGTGATAAAGTACACTTCGGTTTGGGCGGTGGCGGATGCAATACATCTGTCTCTTTTGCCAGACTCGGTCTCAATAATGCGTGCTGGATTACGGTCGGAAATGACCGCGAGGGAGATTCGATTATTAAAGACTTAAAAAACGAGGGTGTTGATACTAAATACGTTCAGCGCAACAGCGGACTTTCTACCGGCTTTTCATTTATCACAATTGCGGAAAAATCAAAAGATCATGTTGCCTTTTTATATCGCGGATCCAATAACGCGTCCATTTTCCCGAAGAATGCAGCTAAAATATTAAAAACAGAGTGGCTATATGTTTCTTCATTAACCGGTAAAACATGGTTAAATAATGCCAAATCAATTGTAAAATTTATCAAAGAAAGTGGAACTAAGCTCGGTTGGAACCCCGGTGAAACACAATTAAAGGCTGGAAAGAAAAAACTTTCTCCGGTGCTGAAGGTTACTGATATACTGTTTATCAATAAAGATGAAGCGATTGAACTGGTTCTATCGGCAGGGCTGATACCAAAGCAGATTAATAATGCCCGTGCTTTATCAAAAATTATTCAGGCGTGGGGACCGAAGATTGTTGTGATAACAGACGGCAGAAAAGGTGCCTATGTTTATGACGGAAAAAATTCTTATTTTTCAAAAGTTATTGACAGAAAAGTTATCGACACAACCGGAGCGGGGGACTGTTTCGGCTCATCGTTTGTCGCGGGTATGATACATTTCAATGGCAATATCAAAAAAGCTGTTTATTTATGTATGTTAAATACCGCGTCATTAGTGCAGAAGACCGGCGCTCAGAACGGCTTGATTTATTGGAAAGATGTAAAAAATAAATTTAAGAAATAAAATTATGAAAACAATTATCGCCGAAATATCAGCGCGCCATATTCACCTGAGCCAAAAAGATGTAGACAAACTTTTTGGTAAAAACTATGCACTAAAGAAGCTAAAAGAATTATCTCAACCACATCAATTTGCAACATTAGAAACATTATCAATTATTGGGAAACGTAATAGTTTTTCAAAAGTAAGAATCATTGGTCCGATTAGGTCCAAAACTCAAGTTGAGCTGTCAGTTACTGATTGCTATTATTTAGGGATTAAACCGTCTGTACAGATTTCCGGACAGGTAAAAAATTCCAGCAGGGTAATTATAAAAGGTCCGCGCGGACAAGTAACGGCCCCTGCTATTGTTGCAATGCGCCATTTGCACTTGTCGGAACGACAGGCGAAAGCGTGGAATTATAAACATGGAAAAAAGATTTCTGTATTAATCAAGGGTGATCGTTCCGTAATACTGAATAACGTTGTTGTCCGAATCGGAGATTATGACACCCGACTTCAGTTGGATACGGATGAGGGAAACGCAGTTGGCCTAGTAAATAACCAGAAGGTTTACATATATGAATAATAAAAAAAAGCACCTTCTAGTTCTGAATAACGGCTCCAGCAGTCTTAAATTCACTGTCTATGAATATGACAATAAGGGTGTAGGAAAAATTACTATTGACGGTTCCTACTCCGGCTATAATACCGGAGCAGTTTTGGTTTACCGGGATTATGGAAAGAAACTGCAGAAAAGTTATCCGGTAAAATACAGTCTCAAATCGGCCTGGCAGGCTGTAGTCACAATCTTCGCGAATCTGGAAATCCAGACTGTGGGCATAAGGGTGGTTCATGGCGGTCCGGAATTTAAGGCAAGCTGTAAACTGGATAAAAAAACGATTCATAGAATCAGCAAATATAATCACCTTGCACCACTTCACAATGTTCAGAGTCTGGAGCAGGCGCGATTAGTACAAACGACCTGGCCGAGAGTTACGATAGTAGCCAGTTTTGATACCGCCTGGTATGCCGATCTGGAACCGGAAGCGTATTTGTATTCACTGCCGGTCAGGTATTGCGAAAAATTCAACATCAGAAAATACGGATTTCACGGGCTAAGCCACGAAATGGCCTGCGCTTATGCCGCGGAAAAAACTGGTGTCAGTGTAAGTAAGCTGTCAGCAATAACTTTGCACTTGGGGTCCGGCTGTAGTATTTCCTGGCTGGAAAAAGGGCGTGTTAAAGATACATCTATGGGTTTTTCACCCAACGAAGGGCTGACAATGGCAACGCGTTCAGGTGATTTACCGGTGGCTGTTGTGATGTATTTGGCTAAGGAGTTAAAAATGTCCTGGGAAGAAATTGATGTATTAATCAATAAAAAATCCGGATTACTGGGTTTATTTGGTAGTGACGATCTGCGGGAAGTACTGACAGCAGCGGGATATAAAATAGCCGGATATAAATCTGCTCCTCGATATTCTGCCGGGCAGAAGAAGCTGGCCAGACAGGCGCTGGCAGTTTATGTTTATGATATCAGGAGGTATTTGGCTTCGTATCTTGGCATGAGTGCGAATCCGCAGGCGGTTGTTTTTACTGGAGTGGTCGGCATGAACAGCGCGATTATCAGAAAACTAGTTTTAAAAAATATGCGATTGCCAAAAAACTGCCGGGTACTCATTGCACCGGAAGGGGAAATGATTAATATAGCGCAAAAAACATGGAAGTATATAAGGCGGGTGAAAAATACCAGCAATTCGCAGAGTAAAAAAGGTAATAAAGTAATTGGTAATCGGTAAACTGTACCCCCTCGAACTTCCATTACCAATTACTGATTATAAGTTACCAACTGTAGAAATATTATGCAAAAAAAGAGAACTGAAAACGCGGTAGGAATAATTCTGTTTAATACGGAAAATAAAGTTCTGGTTGTTTTTAAAAAATGGATTCAGAAGTGGGAATTCCCGCAGGGGAAAATAGAGAGGGGTGAAGAGAAACTTGATACTTTGAAAAGGGAAATGAAAGAGGAGACGGGTATTGATAATTTTAAAATCATCAAAAATTTTAGAACTAAAACTCATTATCGTTTCATTCGTGATGAGTATCTGGTAAATAAAACTGTAGATTACTATTTAGGGCTAGCAGATAAAGAAGTGCGTCTTTCCTCGGAGCACGAAAAGTATTGCTGGTGCACATATGAGGAAGCGCAAAAATTACTGGTGCACAAAAATCATATGGATGTATTAAATAAAGCGATAAGTCGACTAAAAAAACCGTTAAAATTTATTAATTAAAAGTATTCTTATGAGTATTAAACCAACTGTCAACGATCTGAACTGGAAAATAGCAGGCGAGGCAGGTTATGGCATTAAGTCAATTGGACTGATGTTTTCTAAAATTTGCGCCAGGGGAGGACTGCACATTTTTGACTATTCGGAATATCCGTCGCTGATCCGTGGCGGGCATAATACATATCAGGTCAATGTCGGCAGTGATGAAAAATATTCTCCTAAAATTGCCGTAAATCTACTGGTGGCCTTAGACCAGCTGACAATTGATTTACATAAAGACGAGCTGGAAGAAGGCGGCGGATTAATCTATGATAATGAAGACAAAAAAATTGATGTAAGTGCAATTGATGCGAAAAAGTATAATCTCTTTCCTATCCCGTTAGCTAAGCTGGCCGAAACAGCCGGGGGTAAGAAAGTAATGCGTAATTCTGTCTCCCTGGGCGCTTCGGTTGCCATAATCGGCTATGACTTCGGTTTGTTAAAAGAGATGATCCATAATGAATTCCTGAGAAAGGGTGACGAGGTAGTAGATTTGAATATTAAAATTGCCGAAGCGGGATTCAATTATGTAAAAGATAATTTTGATGTTAAGAAATTTCCATTTAAGCTGAAACCAATTGAAAGTCCGAAACAAATGGTACTGACCGCTAATGAAGCTATTGGTATGGGGGCTGTTGCGGGCGGATGTAAATTTATGTCCGCTTATCCCATGACCCCTTTCACAACCATTCTGCATTATCTTACAGCCAATGCTGAAAAACATAATATTTTGGTTAAACAAACGGAAGATGAAATATCGGCCATCACTATGGCACTGGGCGCAAGCTACGCGGGTGTAAGAGCTATGACCGGTACTTCGGGCGGCGGTTTTTCTCTAATGGTGGAAGCTTTGGGTCTTGCCGGTATTACTGAAACTCCGATTGTTATAGCTGAAGTGATGCGACCGGGTCCGGCCACCGGACTGCCGACGTGGACGGAACAAGCCGATCTGCAATTTTTAATCCATGCTTCTCAAGGCGAATTCCCGAGAATAATAATCGCACCAGGTGACGTGCGAGAGGCGTTTTATGCCACACACCATGCTTTTAATCTGGCGGAAAAGTATCAGATGCCGGTATTTATTCTTTCTGATAAATTTATGTCGGAAAGTAATAAATCGGAAGAATTTTTCGAGACCGACAAACTGGAGATTGAACGCGGCGCTTTAATTTCCGATGCGGAACTGAAAAAGATTAAGGAGTTTAAAAGATATGAATTTACGGAGACCGGAATTTCACCAAGAAGCGTACCGGGACAGCCGGGTGGCATGCACAATGCTAATTCGGACGAACATGATGAATTTGGTTATTCTTCCGAGGATGCAGTGAACAGAGTCCGGATGGTGGAAAAAAGAGCGTTAAAACTTATCGAGGCGGAAAAAGAATTGCCGGATCCGTTATTGTACGGCCAGAAAAATGCCGATGTAACATTAATCGCCTGGGGATCAACTAAAGGACCGATTATAGAGGCGATGAAATTATGCGAACAGGATAATCTGAAAGTAAATTTCCTGCACATAGCATATATTTTCCCTTTTCCGAGTGAGAAAGTAAAAGAAATAATAAAAAGTGCAAAGAATATTGTTCTGGTTGAAAATAATTCTACGGCACAGCTGGGTTCTTTAATTCGTGAGTTTACCGGTGAAGAAATTGAAAACAAGCTGTTGAAATACAGCGGTAGACAGTTTTACCCCAACGAAATTCATGGTTATATTAGTGACATTTTGAAAAACTAGCTGAATTAATATGCTAGTTATTAATCACTAATTCCTAAATCCTTAATCCCTTAACCCTAATAAATTATGAAACCAGAAGAACTAAACACTCCCCATGATCCAACTTGGTGCCCAGCCTGCGGAAATTTCGGTATCTGGATCGCTTTAAAAAAAGCATTAACCGAAATGGATCTTGATCCGAATAAAGTAGCGGTCAGCTATGGTATCGGCTGTTCTGGCAATGAAAATAATTTTGTGAAAACTTATGCTTTCCATAGCCTGCATGGCAGGGCTCTACCTGCTGCGGCCGGAATAAAATTTGCCAACGATGAATTAACAGTGCTGGCGATCGGCGGCGATGGAGATGCATACGGAGAAGGAGGCAATCATTTTATTCATGCCTGCAAAAATAATTACGACATTACCTATTTGGTTCATGATAACCAGCTGTACAGTCTGACAACCGGACAAGCGTCTCCGACGTCACAGAAGGGGATGGCTACTACAACAACTCCGGCAGGGATAATTGAAGACCCGCTAAACCCGATCTCGCTGGCGCTTTCTGCCAATGCTACGTTTGTGGCAAGAGGTTTTTCCGGCAGAGCGGATCATTTGGCTGGGCTAATCAAGCTAGCGATTCAGCATAAGGGTTTTTCCTTTATTGATATCCTGCAGAACTGCGTTACTTTCAACAAGTTGAATACGTTCCAGTATTTCAATCAGCGGATTTATGATATGAATAAGGAGGGTTACGAACCAAAAGACAGACTAGAGGCGCATGCCAAGGCGATGAAATGGGGGGAGCGGATTCCGATCGGAATATTTTATCAGGAGGAAAAGCCTTCCTATAATTCCGTAGTAGCTCAAAGAATTAAAGGTCCGCTGGTCAAACAGGTTTTGGGCAAAACAGATCTTACACCGAATTTTGAAAAAATGGTGTAAGCGAAAGCAGTGATGAGCGCAAGGAAATAATGAATAAAAAATGGGTGGTAAGTAAGAAGGTGCCGGAAGCACTGATTAACAAATTCCCGGAAATCAACCCGGTAATTTTACAGTTGTTGTATAACCGGAATATTGTCGAGCAGAATGATATTGATGAATTTTTGAATCCTGAATATAAACATAATCTTCATGACCCTTATTTATTTAAGGATATGAAGAAGGCAACCAAGCGAATATGGCAAGCGATTGAAAACAAAGAAAAGATAGTGGTGCACGGTGACTATGATGCGGACGGCGTCTGCAGTTCGGTAGTTCTATATGATACGCTGAAAAACCTGGGCGCGGATGTATCTGTATTTCTTCCACATCGTGAACGAGAAGGATACGGTATGAACGTTGTTACGGTGCAAAATTTCATTGATCAGGGGAATAATCTGATTATTACCACAGACTGCGGAATTACTAACCACGCGGAAGTTGAACTGGCGAGGAAAAACGGCGTCGATGTAATCATCACCGACCATCATGAAGCGCCGGTTGATTTGCCGAGGGCGAATGCGATCATCAACCCCAATGTTAAAGGAGAGACATATCCTTTTAAGCATCTGGCGGGATCCGGCGTTGCTTTTAAATTAGCGTCAGCATTAATAACTGAATCTCTGGCTAAACAGGAATATACACTGCCCGAAGGGTTTGAGAAGTGGCTTCTTGATATGGTGGCAATCAGCACAGTTACTGATATTATGCCTCTTCTTGGGGAGAATAGAGTATTTGTAAAATACGGATTGATTGTTCTGGAAAAAACCAGAAGACCCGGTTTGAAAGCATTAATAGAAACAATCGGGAATCGCAAAGGTAAAGCTGATACATTTACAATCGGATTCCAAATCGGGCCCAGGATCAACGCAGCTGGCAGGATGGATCATGCTATACTTGCTTTCCAGCTTCTTACGGCTGAGACGGCGGAAAAATCGGCAGAGCTGGCGGAAAAACTGCAAATGAATAATATTGAAAGACAGAAAATCACTGTTGATTATGTGCAGGAGGCAAAAATCCAAATCGGCGATGTAGGTGATGAAAAGAAATTATTATTTGCGATCGGAAAAGATTGGCCGGCGGGGATTATTGGTCTGATTGCAGGCAAACTCGCCGATGAGTTTTATCGTCCGACACTGATCCTGACGGAACAGGACGGGAAAATTACCGGATCCGGCAGGAGTATCCGGGAGTTTAATATTGTGGAGGCGCTGGAAAAAACGCAGATCCATTTTGAGCGCTGGGGTGGACATTCGCAGGCAGGAGGATTTACATTAAAAAGCGTCGCCAGTGTGGAACAATTCCAGATTGATTTTGAAAAAGTAGTGAACGATGAATTGCACGGTAAAAAACTTTTCCCGTTTTTGGAAGTGGAGGCGGATATCCGTCTGAAAGATATTGACTGGGAATTTTACGGCCAGCTGGATTCTTTTCAGCCATTTGGTGAAGGAAACCGCAATCCGTATTTTCTGGTGCGTGGCGCCGAGGTAGCGGGTATGCAGAAAGTCGGCAGTACCGGGAAGCACCTCAAGTTGATGATCAGAGATGATTCGGGACTGGTTCGGAAAACAATCGGTTTTGGTTTTGGTGATTTCTTTGATACTATAGAGATAGGTGAAAAAGCTGATATAGTCTTTGAAGTTGGGGTCAATGAATGGAACGGAAATCGGGAGTTGGAATTAAAAATTATTGATATAAAAGTAAATAATGAATAGAGACAAAAAAATATTCCTTTATTCAATTGTGTTTGGCGCTGGCGCTGCAGTAATGGCTATTGAAATGGCAGCCTCTAGGTTATTAGCACCATATTTTGGTACATCTATTTTTGTATGGGGAAGTATAATCGGTGTAGTTTTAATTGCGCTATCCTTAGGTTATTGGATTGGTGGTAAATATGCTGATAAGCACCCGGAAATTGAATGTTTAATGCTTATTTTAGTTGTTGCTGGTCTGTTTGCCACTTTTATACCTATTTTATTCTATCAGTTCATAGAAATTATTATTGCAAGGTTATTGTTTGGCGCGGAGTTAATCATCGGGTCTTTTTTTGTGATGGTAATTTTGTTTTTTATCCCGATATTCTTACTTGGCATGGTAAGTCCTTTTGCTATTAGAATCTCCGTTTCATCAGTTGAAAATAGTGGAAAAACAGCAGGTAATCTTTATGCATTTTCTACTATTGGTAGTATCCTAGGAACTTTTCTATCATCATTTTGGTTAATTCCGTTTGTTGGTACTAGAGAAACAATATTTATATCGTCATCTGTCTTGTTACTACTTGGAGCACTGGGAATGAAAAAGAATAAATTTTTATTTTATCTATTTGTGGCTATCCCGATTGTATTTATATTTTTATTCAGTAAAGATATTATTAAACCATCAAAAGGACTTGTTTATGAGAAAGAAACTCCTTATCAGTATGTACAAGTAGTAAAGGAAGAAAATTCTGACAGATATTTACTACTGATAAATGATGGTCACGGAGTGCAATCAATATATGATCCTAAAAATATCATATTGGATAATTATTATGATTATTATTCTGTACTGCCATATTTACATAAGAATAATACGGGTGATTTGGATGTTTTATTGATTGGCTTAGGAGGTGGAACAATTAGTCATCAGTATTTAAATTTATTTGAGGACAAATATAATTTAAAAATAGACGGAGTAGAATTTGACCCTGGTGTTATTACCGCAGCAAAAGAATATTTTGATCTGAATAATCAAGATATAAATATCTATACTTCTGACGGAAGAACCTTTCTCAGAGCATCAGATAAAAAGTATGATTTGATAATTGTTGATGCGTATGCACAACAAATCTATATACCTTTTCATTTATCAACACAAGAATATTTTAATGAAGTTAATGAACATTTGAATGAAAACGGAATTCTGGCAATGAATATAAATGCCATAAAATATGAATCTCGTCTTCTCCAAAGCATACTTCAAACTGTAAAATCAGTTTATCGAAATACTTATGCTGTTCCATTAGGAAGAGATGGATTCAATTGGTTAGTCGTTGCATCTGATAAAGATTTAGAATTTGATTCCATGCAGAAAAAAAATAGTATCGGTATTCTAAATGATATTGTAAAAGAAGTCGCACAAAAAGTTATAACTGTTCAACAAGACCAAAGTGCAAATATACTATACGACAATAAGGCACCAGTAGAATTGCTAACTGAGAAAGAAATACTAGATTTTATTTACTCAAATAAGAAGATATGAAACATGATGTATTAATAATATTTACAGACGGTGGAGCGCGCGGTAATCCCGGACCGGCCGCATCTGGTGTTGTGATATTTGATGAGCATAAAAAAATACTGGGTGAATATTCTGAATATCTGGGAGAAACAACTAACAATCAGGCGGAATACCGAGCCATAATTTTAGCGCTGAAAAAAGCTATTGAACTGAATGGAACCAGGATCAAAATTTATTCAGACAGTGAATTGATTGTTAACCAGTTGAACCGAAAATATAAAGTGAAAGATGCCGGGCTCGCTACGCTTTTTGTCCAGGTTTGGAATCTGGTGCAAAAATTTGATTCTGTTGAATATCATCACATCCCGAGAGAAAAAAATAAACTGGCTGATGCCCAGGTGAATTTGTGTCTGGATAAGCGACTCGGAAGTTAATAGTATCTCAATAATCAATTTAGTTTTTATGATTGTATTTAGTAAGTATAGGAATTGACCCCGTTAGAAAAGTTCTCTAATGGGGTTGACAATCTGGCGTTTTGTAGTATGATATACATTGCCGTTATCTAAGCTGGATGATTGCCCGGAACATTGCAAAAGCATATGTACTGGGAGGAAAGTCCGAACACCCTCCTCACACCAATGTTATGAATAAATTGATTTTTTCTGTTCAAAATATTGGTGTGAGGAGAAGTGGATAGCTCGTAACTCGGGCCGGGAATAAAGGGGATTGAAGAGTTCTATAGACTTTTTAATGTCCGGAAGTCCTAGGGATAGTGTCACAGAGACAAAACCGCCCCGTAATTGGTGGGGTAAGGGTGAAAAGTAAGGGCCTAAGAATCCTTTTCCTCTTTTGGCAACAGAAGGGGATGAAAAACCCTATCCGGTGCAAGATTAAATAGGTCCCCGGGTATTTAGCAATAAATGCAACGGGGGCGGGTTGATCGCTTGACCACGTACCAGACGCGCCGCGTTTCGGTACATGGCTAGATAGATAATCATCGTTCCGCTATGCGGAATACAAAATTCGGCTTATAGGCTTGGATATCGGCAACTCTAAAATAGGGGTCTTAACATGAACCTCTATTTGGCTAATCTGTCCTAATGAAAGGTATACTGTAATTGATAAGGATATAGCGGTGTTAATAATTCTATAACTCATAATTTTTACGGGATGAATAAATCGGAACTATCATTCAGCGCAATTCTGGTTCCTTTGGATTTTGTTGTTATAGTTTTAGCCGGATTGGCATCTTATGGACTTCGGTTCGGATCTTTTGTTTCTGAACTGCGCCCGGTTATCTATGAAATGCCGTTGAAAGAGTTTATTCCGATTCTGATTTTTGCCAGTTTGCTCTGGGTGATTGTGTTTGCTTTCAGCGGGCTGTATAGTATCCGGTCCACCAGAAAAATGGTGGAAGAATTTACAAAAATAGTATTGGCGTGTTCAACGGCAGTACTGGTGATAATTATCGTAATATTTTTTCAACGGGAACTATTTTCATCCCGTTTTATTGTGCTCACAGGATGGATACTGACGATTCTCTTTATTGGCATTGAAAGATTCATTGTGCGCTCTATTCAGCGCAAGCTTCTGAAAAAAGGGATTGGATCACACAGAGTCGCGGTTATTGCGCGGGAATTATCCGATAACGGGATCGTAAAAATCATGCGGGATAATCCGGCGCTGGGTTATAAGATTGTTGAGCATATACAGATTAAAAGTGAAGATGATATTGGGCAAATTAGACATGCTTTCGAGAGCTCTTTGATTGATGAAGTTATTCAGGCAGATTCGGATATCGACAAACCATACGTTTTAAAGATCATTGATTTGTGTAATGAATATCATATTACCTTCAAATATGTAGCAAACCTTTTTGATACATCTGCTACAAATATCGTTATTACACCGCTTGCTGATATTCCTGTGATTGAATTGAAACGCACTCCGCTTGACGGCTGGGGGAAAATATTAAAAAGGGTTTTTGATATTTTTATTTCTGTAATTCTTCTGGTTATCCTGCTGCCGGTATTTCTGGTAGTAGGAATAATTATCAAACTTGATTCTACAGGCCCAGTGTTTGTAAAACTGGAAAGAGTCGGCAGAAGGGGGAAGACGTTTACTTTGTATAAATTCCGTTCGATGGTACAGGGCGCTCACAATATGAAGAAAGATCTGACGCAGTTTAATGAGCGCTCCGACGGCCCTTTATTTAAAATGAAGAATGACCCGAGAATTACCCGTTTTGGTAAGTTTTTACGGACCAGCAGTATTGATGAACTGCCGCAGTTATGGAACGTGTTAAAAAGCCATATGAGTATCGTCGGACCGCGTCCGCATGAACCGGAAGAAGTCAGTAAATATCAAAAGCATCATAAAACACTGCTCACGATCAAGCCCGGCATCACCGGCATGGCTCAGGTATCAGGCAGATCTGATTTAAACTTTGAAGACGAAGCCAGGTTGGATGTCTATTATATTGAAAACTGGTCTATGATGCTGGATTTGCAGTTAATTTTCAGAACTCCGTTTGCGCTTATAGCTAAGCGTTCCGCGGCATAATATGATATGATAAATATATGAAAGTAGCATTAATCCATGATCATCTAGCACAAGACGGAGGTGCGGAAAAGGTACTGATGGCATTTCAGGAGATTTTTCCCCAGGCGCCTACCTATGTGCTTGTGTACAATCCGAAACAGGCTAATGCTAATTTTGCCAACAAAGATATCCGCACATCGTTTATCCAAAAATTACCCGGAGGTGTTAAACATTATAAATGGTTTATTAAACTAATGCCTGCCGCCACGGAAAGTTATGATTTATCGGAATATGATATAGTTTTGTCCAGCACTTCCGCATTTGCAAAAGGAATTATCACCAAACCGGAAACTTTGCATGTCTGCTATTGCCACACGCCGACCAGATTTCTATGGAGTGATACACACAGCTATGTACAGGAGCTTGCCTACGGGCCGGTCGTAAAAAAAATAGTTCCGTTTATTTTACATAAATTACGTTTGTGGGACCAGCTGGCGGCGGATCGGGTGGATAAATTTATCAGTAATTCTAAGATTGTCCAGCACCGGATCAAAAAATACTATAAACGTGACAGTATTATTATTCATCCGCCGGTAGATATCAGGAAATTTTCGGTGAGTAATAGTCTAGGAAACTATTATTTGATGGGAGGAAGACTGGTATCATATAAACGATTTGATATAGGTGTGCAGGCTTTTAACCGGCTGGGTATTCCATTAAAAATATTTGGCGTCGGACCGGAACTAGATAATCTTAAAAAGATGGCCCGACCAAACATAGAATTTGTCGGAAAAGTATCGGAAACAGAAAAGATGAAACTATTCAGCGAGGCGCTCGCATTTATTAATCCGCAGGAAGAAGATTTTGGCATCGTAATGATTGAATCGATGGCTTCCGGGAGGCCGGTTATTGCCTTCAATAAAGGCGGAGCACGCGAAATTGTGGTTCCGGGAAAAACTGGGGAGTTGTTTTCTGACCAGGCATGGGAAGCACTGGCGGATACGATAATCCACTTTAAGCCGGAAAGTTATTCGAAGGATGAAATCAGGGCTCATGCAGAGACATTTGACACAACTGCATTTAAAGATAAGATTAAGTCATACGTTTTAGAGGCATATAAAAACTTTGAAAATACTAATATTAAGTAAAAATTATGGAATTAAAAGAGCATATATCAATTTTGAGAAAAAGCAGAGTGTTTATCATCACTTTTACACTGTTAGTCGCGTTGGGTGCATTTTTGGTTACTA
Organism: Patescibacteria group bacterium; assembly: GCA_041664365.1. Taxonomy (NCBI): domain Bacteria; species Patescibacteria group bacterium. Next base: position 71,496 of record JBAYKW010000005.1, on the reverse strand, counting down.
ACTACCGACCGGTAACCTATGCTTCATCCATCTCTTTTGCTGTGAACAGAATAAATAAACAGGATACCCCGTACTATGATGACAGTTATTTCGGTATCCAGGCATCTGATCTTTTTTCTCAAACCGTGATCAGTTGGTTTCTTACCCCGTCAGTCCTTTTGGATATATATGAAAATGGAGATGTCGATCCAAAGATTGAATCGCTGGAAAAGTTTGCGAATCGTTTTAAAACAAAGAAATATTCACCACAAAACATCGTCGTCAGATTTAACGAGCGTGATGAAGAAACAGCAAATAAAATTTCCCAGGCGGTAATTTTAGTCGTTGAAGAAAAAGCGGTTACAATCAATCAAACTGCGGATAATAAAGCACTTTTTGAAATTGTCGGTGAAAAGCCGGTAATTGTGAAAAATGATCCTCAAATTATTCTGACAACCATTATCGGATTTATTGTCGGATTAGTATTGAGCATTGTTTTTGTATATATGATCCGATATTTCAAAACTCCGTCGCAGGCAAAGGAAAATATTTAAAACTATTTATGAAAATTGGTATCGATGTGCGCTCACTGCTTGAAAAAAAAGCGGGTGGGATATCGGTTTATACTGAAAAAATTATAGAAAACTTGTTGCAGATAGATACTCAGAACGAGTATTTTCTGTTTTCGAACAGTTATAAAAATGCCGCAGCATTTTTTCAAGGAAAATTCACACAATCAAACGTGAATTTTAAGAATTTTTCGTATCCAAATAAATTATTGAATGCCAGTTTTCGTTTTTTGCATAAACCAAAAATCGATAAAATGATGGGGGGTGTGGATATATTTTTTGAACCCAACATTATTTTTCTGGCATTGTCACAAATCCCGAAAAAAGTAATAACTTTGCATGATTTATCTTTTATTCTCTATCCTGGTTTGTATTCCGCAAAAGGGCGTTTCTGGCATGAGGTGATTAATGCTAAAAAACTGGTCAGTCAGTTTGATAAAATAATCGCAGTATCCGACCACACTCGCAATGACATAATTGAGGTATTAAATGTTCCGCCGGAAAAAGTACAGAGAATTTATCCGGGTATTGATTATGAATTTTACAGCAGTGAAAATGCTGATATAAAAAATAATGTAATCAGAAAATATAATCTGCCGGAAAAATATATTTTGAGTTTAGCCGCGCTTGAGCCCAGAAAGAATATTGAAATGGTTGTTGAAGCTTTCGCTGAATTTGCCAAGGATTCCGACTGCCACCTGGTTTTAGCCGGAGCTGCGCAGGGAAGCGAACAACAGATCAATAGCCTCATCGCAAAGCCCGGATTACAAAACAGAGTGCATGTTCTCGGTTATATCCCAAACGAAGACAAACCGGCGATCTACCAATTAGCTAAATGCTTTGTCTATCCCTCGTTTTATGAAGGATTCGGTTTTCCTCCGCTCGAAGCGATGTCAGCCGGAACGCCGGTAATCGCCAGTTATTCTTCATCGCTTGCCGAGATTTGTGAAAATTCTGCCGTACTGATTGATCCTCACAATATTGATGAGCTGGTTGAAGCATTTAAGCAGGTTCTGAATAATGAACAATTATCTGAAAATCTTTCGCAAAAGGGGAGAAAGCAGGCAGAAAAATTCACCTGGGAAAACAGCGCACGAGATACTTTGAATCTTTTTCAAAATCTTGTATCTTTATAGGTAGTAAAACGAATCAATATGAGAATAGGAATAGACGCCCGGTTTTACGGGCCGACCAGAACAGGTCCGGGTAGGTATACCCAAAAGCTCGTAGATTATCTGCAGGATATTGATGATAATAATGAGTATGTAGTTTTTTTACGCAAAGATAATTGGGACGAATTTCAGCCGAAAAACAGCAGGTTTAAAAAAGTGCTGGCGGATTATCGCTGGTATTCGCTGGCTGAACAGCTCAAGATGCCCGGAAAAATAAAAAAGGAAAAAGTGGATCTGATGCATTTCCCTCATTTTAACATCCCGATATTATACCGGGGAAAATTTGTAGTAACCATTCACGATCTGATAATTACGCATTTTCCCACCAGACGAGCAACTAAGCTCGGCCCGATTCTGTATAAGGCAAAACAAACAGGGTATAAAATAGTTATCTGGATGGCGGCAAAAAAAGCGGAAAGAATCATTACTGTTTCTCAGTTTTCCAAACAAGAAATAGTGAAACATTTCAAAGTTAAAGATGAAAAGGTGGTAGTAACATATGAAGCGTGCGACGCGCCCAGACAGGGTGAGGGAGATTTTTCTGAAATTGCCCAAAGGCATAATATTACCAAACCGTTTCTGTTGTATGTCGGAAACACCTATCCGCACAAAAATCTGGAAAGACTGATCATCGCTTTCAAAAAATTGCGTGAAGAAGAGAAGATTGACGTGCAGTTAGTCTTGGTCGGCAAGCGGGATTATTTCTCCGAGCGACTGGAGTTATCGGTTAAAGAGTATGGAATTACCGACAATGTAATCTTTACCGGGTTTATCAGCGATGCCGAACTGCCATTGTTTTATCGTTCGGCCATGCTATATGTTTTCCCGTCTTCAATTGAAGGTTTCGGCTTACCACCACTGGAGGCAATGAGTTATGACTTGCCTGTATTATCTTCAAATGCTCCGTGTATGCCCGAGATACTGGGCGACGCGGCAAAATACTTTCATCCGGATGAAATAAGTGATATAGTACAGGTACTAAAAACGGTAATCCAGGATAAATCATTGCAGGAAAGTTTGCGAGCAAAAGGACGTGAACACATAAAACAGTTCAGTTGGATAAAGATGGTCGAAAAGACACATTCAATTTACTTAAAGGAATTATTTTAAGTTATGGGTTCAAAAGAAAAAATAGAAAAACACCGCGTTAATTTCAAGCGTCATCTGGATTTTGATGTTCCGGCGGACAATGTTTTGGATTTGAAAAAAATTGCTTCGGAAAGAGAAGAAGCCAAAGAGAAACTGGATAATGTGTTTTCAAAAAAGGCAAGAAAAGGTTTTCTAAATTTTTATGAAAAAGCACAATTCAATCGAAGTGAAAAAGACGTTTTTTCATTCGCGGAAGAAAGGAAAAAGAAAAAACGCAATTTTACACTAAGGCACCGGTTTGATTTTAACAACCCATTCAGTAGTTTCTCCACTGCTAAAGTCAGGGGAGCGATCGGTTTTGTATTAATAGCCGCAGTGTGTGTTTTACCTATTTATGCGTTGGCCTCTTACTATAAGGCGGACCGGATAAAGGATAGTGTATTAGGAAAATCCTGGGAGGCATATGATCATCTGCAAACTGCCGGTCAATCATTTACCGAGTTAGATTTTAATAACGCGTCTTTGGAGTTTATGTCGGCAATTCAAAACTTTGTTGATGCCCAAGGGATGCTGGAAACTGTTTCCGGCCTCGTTAAAATAGTGCCGGTAGCCAGTGGTGAAGTATCTACTGCCGAACGCATACTGAAATCCGGACAATCAATATCGGCAGCCGGCGATTATCTCGCGAAAGCATTTGAGCCATTTGTCAGTCTCGCTGAAGGTGAGGCGAAAGAGCCGTTTAATTTTACTACCGCACTGCTTTCAGCCAGTGGTAATCTGAAACCGGCGGTTTTGGAGCTGAAGAACGCGGAAGAAAATGTGGAGAAAATTTCTATATCATCACTGCCCAGCGAATACCGGGAACAGTTTTTAATTGTACAGGAAAACCTGCCATCGCTACGCGCCGGACTAGAGGAGTTCAATCAATTCACTGATTTACTGTTATCCATATTAGGACAGGGATCAATGAAGCGATATTTATTTGTATTTCAAAACAATGCGGAATTACGTCCGACTGGAGGATTTATCGGAAGCTTTGCATTGATGACCTTTAATGACGGTATAATGAAAGAACTGGAAGTTCCGGGCGGCGGATCATACGATCTGAACGGATGGTTAAAAGAGCAGGTGATCGCGCCAAAACCATTGCACCTCGTCAATCCGCACTGGTATTTCCAGGACGCCAACTGGTTTCCGGATTTTCCGACCTCAGCGGAAAAGCTGATGTGGTTTTTTACAGAGAGTGGCGGTCCGTCTACTGACGGGGTAATAGCCATGACCCCGGATGTGATTGAAGCACTACTTTCTTTGTCCGGTCCGATTGATCTGACCGCGGATTACGGCGTGACGGTGGACGCGGAAAATTTCCGGACTGTCGTCAAGCAAATCGAACTGGAAGATTCCGATACCAATAAACCGAAACAAATTATCTCGGATTTAACCCCTTTAGTTTTTAATAAAATATTGGAACTGGAACGCATTGATCAACTGCAGATATTGGGAGTTTTGAATACTTTGCTGAAAGAAAAACACATGATGCTGTATTTTAACGACGATGAACTACAGCAATCAATCATCGAACGCGGCTGGGCGGGGGAGATTATTGATTCGCCGAAGGATTATTTGAGTGTGATCAATACAAATATCGCCGGCGGTAAAACGGATCTGGAGATTGAGGAGTTAATTGATTATAATGTTACGATCCAGGAAAACGGGGAAGTGCAGGCGAAAGTGACGGTAAACAGGACTCATACCGGCGAAGAAGGTGATTCCATTACCGGTATCAAGAATATGGACTTTATGCGGATGTACGTGCCAGAAGGCAGTACTTTGATTGAAGCGGAAGGATTCAGTCATGTTGATCCGAGGTTGTTTATCTATCCTAACGAGGGATACGAAGAAGATAAACTACTTGAGCAAGTGCAGGGGACGGTGATTGTTGATGAGAATTCAGAAACCCGGATCAATAACGAGTTCCACAAAACTGTTTTCGGTAATTGGGTGGGTACGGAAGCCGGGCAGACATCGCAAGTTTCAGCAACATATAAACTTCCTTTTACGGTAAAACCGGAGGGAATATTTAGCAAGTCCGATTCCTACAGTTTATTTATGCAAAAACAGTCGGGGACGAAAGGTTCGGTTGTTTCCGCAACCATAAATTTCCCGGAAAAATATGATGTAATCTGGCAATATCCTCAAGACAGTACGGTTGAAATATCAGCGGGAAGGATTTCTTTTACTACAACTTTGAATATAGACCGCTATATTGGGTTCGTCTTTCAGGAGTAAATTTATCTGTAATTAGCCAAAATATAGTCTGTTAAGCCCTTCGGGTCTTGACAGATTTTTAATTTGGGTATATACTGGTTAGTTAAATCAAATTCTTTGACAATTGAGGAGAGAGAAATCAGAAATAACTTTAGCAATACTTATGGGTGGTTTTAGTGGAAGAACTCTCTTCAACGAATAATGCCGTCCATTTTTTTGTCCATATTGGAACAAGAGATTTGGAGGAGTGGGTGATCAGACATAGATCTGAAAACCTGCTGACAGGAGACCGTTTTAAAAATATAACCTAAGGTCTCTCTTTCCTCCAAATCCCTTGTAACTAATATCACAGGGATTGCACATTAAATTCATTATCAGGGCAGATTTGGAGGAGAGAGTACGAAACTTATCCCAGGACGCTACTGGCCTCGGCTAGAAGCATCCTGATGGAATGTTTCCCGCATAAGTAGATCTATTTATAGGTCATAAACTTATGCAAATAGTAACTTGTCGCAAGACAGGAAACTCACCTCCAATTCTGCCCTGACAACAATAGAATCGCATCGTATCGGTCGCACCATAACGTTCAATCGCAAGAAGGAGCAGGCGATCATGAAGAAGGTCTTCAAGCAGGACAACGGTGGCAAGGTCAAGCGGATCAAGAACCGGTTCGGCGGTGACCACACTTCACGCTGGGAGGAACCATCCCATCACGAAGTGTTCACGCGCATCCTGGACCACGAGGCTCGGGAAGAAGCGCTGGTGGAGGGATATCATCCCGCTGCCACCGTCGTGCCCACGCTCGAACCCGTTGACCTCCGCAACACGGTGGTCTCGTGCGGGCTTTCCCGTGATGACGACACCGGCGGTAACGTCGGTCACATCTTCATCCCGGTGCATGTCCCGAAGTCGAGTGGTAGCTGTTCGCACCGCAAGGTGGCGAGCAAGCCCCCGATTCGGCGGGAGTTCCATCCCAAGAAGCGGCAGCTCATGCCGATCGATCACGCGATTCGTCGCAGCGCCTAGTAGGCGCTCAGCGACGGGCGAGAGAGCAGTAGCCCCCGTTACTGCTCTCTCGTACCCCTTCTCCAGCGAATATTGGCTTATGTCAATGTTTGCTGAATAAGGGGACATTAACAAAAAGTGCTTAGAAATATGGAGGGGCGAACAAAGGAATGTATCCCAGGAAATATCTGGCTCACGCTAGAAATTACCTGAACGGAATGTTCCACGTCCCGGGTAGATCTCCAAGCGAGATCACAAATCCGGGACAGGTTCTCCTCCAGATTTCTGAGCACGCAAATTTCAGGGAGAAAATTGGAGGCGGATTTGGCAATACTGAAGGCCTGCAATTCGTCTTCAGCTTTCTCCCTAAAAATGTTTGTGAGTCTGGATTTGGAGCGAAAAATTTTAATTGCTCTTTACATATTCGCTCCAATTCCGTTCTTATAAATTATGCAATAATTTGGAGGCATTATTCTGCTGAACTTGGGATTAAACATATAGATCGAACTCAAGAATGAAAAACTCTCTCCTCATAGGTTTTGCTAAAGACCTATACTTCAAACTTAAGCTCGTATTACCTACATGACCCATTTCAGCAGAATATTGCTTCGAAACATAAGTCCGTTCAACACTGAACGGATTTTTGTTATGACTTTTACTTTATTAATAATGGATTCTTAAGTAGAAGCGGAGAGGTCTAAAAATTTCTCGGCTTCGCTCGAAAGACATGTTTATAGCCTTGTGTCATTCCGGAATCTAGACTAAATGAACAGGAAAACGTGCGAGATAAGATGAAGTAATGATTACAAAATTAAGGGTTTTCGGGAGGACTGAACCCTAACCTAAAAAATAATACGGAGTGGCTTTATTAATTGAATAATTCATGATATTATGTTATAAACTATGTTCGTATGAAAAGTGAAGATTTCAAGAAATTTCAGACCACCATCATGGGTGGTGCAATTATTATAGGGCTGGCACAAGTTGTCAGTCGTATTTTGGGTTTGCTTCGGGAAAGGATGCTGGCTTCAACTTTTGGCGCGGGTGAAACTTTGGATATTTATTATGCCGCATTCAAAATTCCGGACTTCGTTTTCAATATAATTGTACTGGGCGCATTATCGTCCGCATTTATTCCCGTATTCATCGAATATTGGAATAAGGATAAGGAGCAAAAAAATTCCAGTTTTGAGAGTTTCAAAATCGCAAATTCGCTGTTAAACATAATTACACTTATTTTGTTGATTATCGGTGTGTTTGTTTTCTTGTTTACGGACCAACTGGTTTCTTTGATCGCATACGGATTTGATGCGGAAAAAAGAAGGATAACCGGAGAATTGGTGAGAGTTATGTACGTCAGCGTTCTTTTCTTCGGGGCAAGTAATATTGTTTCAGGAGTACTGCATTCTTTCAGAAGATTTGTTGCTTATTCGTTGGCGCCGATCATGTATAATCTGGGAATAATTTTCGGCATCGTTTTTTTTGTACCCGAGTACGGGATTATGGGACTGGCTTATGGAGTAATTCTCGGCGCTTTTCTGCATCTTCTGGTTCAGCTTCCTTCAGTTTACAAGTCAGGATTTAAATACAGAATGGTGATGAGTTTTTCACTACCTGGTGTCAAAAAAATCGGCAAATTGGTTTTACCGCGCGCATTTGGTTTGGGTGTTACTCAGCTGAACCAGGTTGTCATTACTTCCATTGCTTCTACCTTGGTTGTCGGGAGTGTTGCGGTTTTCAATCTGGCGAACAATTTGCAGTATTTTCCGATCAGCGTATTCGGAGTATCGCTGGCGCTTTCCGCTTTTCCGGTATTTACCCAGGCATTTACCGAGAACAATACCTCGAAATTTGTATTACATTTTTCACAGACTTTTCGAAGAATTCTATTTATTATTATCCCGACCAGTATTGTAATTCTACTGTTGCGCGCCCAGATAGTCCGTCTGGTGTTGGGATCCGGCAACTTTGACTGGAATGATACTATTCTGACTGCTCAAGCTTTAGGATTATTTTCACTATCACTGTTCGCCCAGAGTCTGATACCGATGCTGGCACGTTCTTTTTATGCTTTTCAAAACACCAAAACTCCGGTTATTATCAGCGTAATCTCTATGATTATTAATATCATCGGTTCCATACTGCTTGTACAACCGATGGGTGTTTTAGGGCTCGCTTTGGCTTTTTCTATCGCAAGCTTTGTTAATATGATATTATTATTGGCCGCTCTGCGTACTAGATTAGGGGACTTGGATGACCAGCGGATTATTAATTCTACTTTAAAAATTATACTGCTATCTTTACTTATGGGCTTGATGATTCAAGGACTTAAGTATGTAATTGGACCGTTAGTTGATATGCAGACTTTTTTCGGTGTGCTGGTCCAAACAGCGGGCAGTTTGGTGGGCGGTGGTCTGGTGTATGTACTGCTTGCGGTGAAGCTTAATTTTGATGAAGTTGATATTATTAAAAAGTTTTTGCAAAAAGCAAAAAATCAGTTCGCTAATTTACGCAAATAATGACTGAAAAAACAAATATCAGAAATTTCTGTATCATTGCTCACATTGACCATGGTAAATCTACTTTAGCTGACCGTCTCTTGGAATTTACTGGTACAGTGGAAAAGAGGAAAATGAAGGAGCAGCTTTTAGACCGGATGGATCTGGAAAGGGAGCGTGGTATCACCATCAAATTACAGCCGGTTAGGATGGATTATCAGTTTAATCAGAAAGAATACATTTTAAATCTGATTGATACACCCGGTCATGTGGACTTCGGGTATGAGGTTTCCCGGTCACTATCCGCCGTTGAGGGGGCACTTCTTTTGGTGGATGCGACGCAGGGGATTGAAGCACAGACGCTAGCCAATTTGTATCAGGCGATTGACCAGGACCTGACGATTATCCCGATCATCAATAAAATAGATTTGCCGAATGCCGACATTGACAGAGTATCAAAAGAATTATCCCATTTACTAGGTATTGATCCGGCGGAAATAATCCTAGCATCGGCGAAAACCGGAGTAGGGGTTCCGGAAATTTTGAAAAGAATTATCGAAGTTATTCCGGAGCCGGCAGAGAGCAAGTTGGATTCTCTGCGCGCCCTTATTTTTGATTCATACTATGACGAGTATCAGGGTGTAGTTTCATTGATCAGGATTGTTGACGGCACCCTGAAAAAAGGCGACGAAATATATTTACCGGCAACCGGAAAAAAAGGTGCAACACTGGATATCGGGGTTCTAAGACCTGATTTAAATTCCAAAGAATCTCTTTCTGCCGGGGAAATCGGATATGTCGTCACCGGACTTAAAACAGTCAAGGACTGCCGGGTAGGCGATACGATCATGCTTCTGGATCATGAACCGGACCTGGAGCCGCTGCCGGGCTATAAAGAGGTGAAACCGATGGTCTATGCGGGTTTCTTTCCTAAAGAGGGCGATGATTCCGGAAAACTAAGGGAGGCACTAGAAAAACTGCATCTCAGCGATTCCGCTTTTGATTATGTACCGGAGAAATCAACGGGACTGGGCTTGGGATTCCGCTGCGGGTTTTTAGGAATTCTGCATTTAGATATCATTCAAGAGAGACTGAACAGAGAATACGGGTTGGAAATAATCGTATCCGTCCCATCCGTCGCCTATCATGTTACTTTAAAAAGCAATGAAAAAGTTACAATCACCAGTCCGGCAGATTTTCCGGACGAGGAAACAATCCTTCAGATTGAAGAACCATGGATGAAAGTGGATTTGGTTACTCCGGCGAAATACCAGGGTGCTTTAATGGATTTAGTTTTAGCTAAAAGGGGGACATATGAAACTACTGAGTATCTGGAGATGGAAAGGATTATTCTGCATTTTGAAATGCCCCTTACTTCACTGATTGTTGATTTTTATGATAAACTAAAAAGCGTAACCCAAGGTTATGCTTCGATGAATTATGAGTTTTTTGGTTATCACGAGGCTAAAATCCGCAGACTGGATATCGTGGTAAATGGGGATGTGGTTGAGGCACTGGCAACCTTTGTTTATGAGGATTCCTCGCATGTAACAGCCCGCCGGGTAGTCAGTACTTTAAAGGATGCTATTCCGAAACAACTGATCGAAATCCGGATTCAGGGAGTGCTGGGATATCAAAAACAGAAGGGTACTCACATAGCTGGTGGAAAAGTCATTGCCTCTGAAAGAATATCACCGCTCCGAAAAGACGTTACGGCGAAGCTGTACGGTGGAGATGTCACCAGAAAAAGAAAGCTTCTGGAAAAACAGAAGAAAGGAAAGAAGAAAATGCGTTCTTTCGGCAAAGTTGATATTCCTTCAAAAGTGTATCTGTCGGTATTGAAAGGAAAATAGTTTACATGAAAGCCGGGTAAACCAAAAAGAAGATCATTCCGAGTCCGGCAATTATTGAAATAACCGTCCAAATTAGTTGATAGAGCTTCTTTTGCTTTTTGGTCATAACTTGTTTATTAGTTTATTGTATGTCTAAAGAATATTTTACCAAACATCTCAAAGAAGGGGAAGAAACCGTAAAAATAGTCCGGGCATATGCTTTGAGTCATTTGTTTCAAATAATTATCATTATCCTATTGTTAATTCTGCCGTTCTTTTTTCTTTTTCCCTTGTTTCAGCGTGGATTTTGGGGTGTAATCGGATTTTTTATCCTGTTAACAGTTGCAATTGTCATTACCGTGCGAGCAGTGATTATTTGGTATTTCAATGCCTTTTTAATAACGAATAAACGAATCATCGATTTTGACCAGCGGGGTCTTTTTAATAAGACGGTTTCAGTTGCAACATATGACAAAATTCAGGATATTAGCTTTAATAAAAAGGGTGTCTTTTCAACGATTTTCAATTATGGTACTATTGTGATTCAGACTGCAGGAGCTAATGCGAACCTGGAAATTCGTAATGTGTTCGAACCGGAGAAAATCCAGGACATAATCATGGAAATTCAGAAAGAATCGCTGCAAAAAGAAAGGGTTGGTAAAGAAGAAATGTCGGCAGCTGAGCTGATAGATATTCTGGAGCAGACCAAGGAAAAACTCGGAAAAGAAAGATTTAACAGGTTCATCAAATCGCAGGACAATAATTCTTTAACAGCAGAAGAACAAAATGAGACAGAGGGTGAGCAAGAAAAATAATCTAAAAAGATTTCTACCATCCCGCTTATTTCTAATAGTTGGGATTGCCGTGCTAGTATTGTTCTCTGTATCGCTGGGTAAAGAAGTAATCAGACGCTACGAGGTGAATAAAGATATCCAAACGCTCGAAAAAGATGTGGCCGAACTAGAAAAACAGAATACTGAATTATCCGAACTAATAGAATATTTAAATACAGACAGTTTTAAGGAAAAAGAAGCTCGCACTAAGCTCGGGATGGCAAAAGCAGGGGAAAAGGTAGTAGTCATTCCTGATGTAACGGTTGCAGAAGATAATGCAACTGAATTAGTGGGAGCTCCAGAAAACGTAGAGGAATTATCTAATCCTGAACGCTGGGTAGCATATTTTTTTAATCAATAATTAAGTAAAATAAAATAATGCCTAATAAGACATCGCAAAATAAGAAAACGGAAAATATTAAAGCAGTTGAAAAGTCAGATTCCGAGGAAGTGCTAAAAAATCCGGAAAAAAAGATTATAAAAAAACCTGCAACAAAAGCTGTCGAAGAGAAGCCGGTTTCGGTAAACACTGATCAAGAAAAGAAACTGACTGTTGATGATGGAAAATTGAAACCCAAGAAAAAGAAGCATAAAAAGGCTATTATCCTTTCTGTTATTATAATTCTAGTTGTTATCTTAGGTGGATTAGCGACAGTGGGAATTGGCGTTTATAAGTACAAATGGAATAACCAGTTTACGGAGTCAATCACAAATACACTGCCCTATCCGGCAGCTCTGGTCAATAACAAGATCGTAAAATATTCTGATTTTCAATCGGATGTTGAAGCGCTTCAATTCTTTTACGGAAAACAGAAGGAATTGTATCCGGATCAGGCAGTTGATTTCACTGTCGATGAAGTAAGGAAAAATGTAATGGACCGTTTAATTGAGGATGAATTAGCGTCACAAATAGCGGTTCAAAAAGGGGTCTCAGTTACGCAGGAAGAAGTAAACAGTGAATTTGATCTGATAGTCAGCCAGGCAGCATCAAAAGAAGAGGTAGAAAAAACGATTTTGGATCTTTATGGATGGACACCTGAACAGTTTAAGGACAAAGTACTGTACAAATTTTTACTTCGCAGTAAATTGGAAACGAAAATAACTGAAGATGCCTCAGTCATTGCAGAACCGAAAGCAAGGGCGGAAGAAGCATTAGCTAAGATAAAAAGCGGAGAAATAACTTTTGCCGATGCTGCAAAGCAATATAGCGATGATACTACTGCAGAAAACGGCGGGGAGCTCGGATATTTTGGCAGAGGAGAAATGGTGACGGAATTTGAAGACGCAGCCTTCGCACTGGAGGCCGGCGGGGTGAGTGAGATTGTTAAGACTCAGTTTGGTTATCACATTATCAAAGTTGATGAAAAGGTTATGCAGGGTGAAGGCGACGAGGCTAAAGAGGTGGTAAAAGCAAGTCACATCCTGGTACGTTTCCCGTCGATTGACGACTGGCTAACCGGTGAAGTTGCTAAAGCAAAGATCTATCGTTTGGTAAAAATATAAAATCCCTCATTAAGAGGGATTATGGAGCCACCTGTCGGAATCGAACCGACGACCTCTACTTTACGAAAGTATTGCTCTACCAGCTGAGCTAAGGTGGCGAAATAGACAGGTCGCGTCTATTACTATACAGAAAACAAAACTGAAGGTCAACTAATACATTCATGAAAATTGTAGAAAACGAGGATCAAGTTATTGAATCCGGTAAAGCATTCAAATATAACGGTGGAGGAGACTCTGCCGTTTTGTTAATACATGGATTCACAGGCAACCCTTTCAGCATGCGGATATTGGGTAGTTTTCTGGCTGACAGGGGAATTGACGCCTATGGTGTCAGGCTTGCCGGTCACGGCACAGATGTTGAAAATTTAGCGCAGACCGATTATCGCGATTGGCAGGAATCAGTACGTGTGGCTTTTAATCAGGTAAGAGAAAAATACAAACACATTTCAATTGTCGGACTTTCCTTTGGCGGGAATCTGGCTTTTAACCTGACCAGGTGTTATCCCGATACGATTGATAAGATTGTTACAATCGGCACTCCTATTTTGTTAAAAAAGGCCCGTCTCAACCGCTATGTTGTGCCGTATGTCAAAAGATTCAAAAAGTATTACAAGAAAGAATGGGTTAAGGATATGAGTTCAGATACCGAATTTATGAAGCGGACATACGACCGGATTCCGCTTGATAGCTATGCGAGTTTCATCTATTTTATCAATAATTTCACGAAAAACGAACTACCGCATGTGCTAGTACCTACTTTAATTATTCATTCTCAGGATGATGTGGTTATACCACCTGAGAGCGCTGAACTGATTTACAATATGCTGGGATCAAAGGAAAAAGAGCTTTATTGGCTCAAGGATTCCTATCATGATCCTTTGATGGATGAAGTGACTGATACGCTTTTGGAAAAAATTTACCAGTTTTTAATAAAAAAACCGGCATAGTGCCAGCTTAATTGTATTGATTGGCTTCCAAGCCCCTCCCCCAAAAAAGATTATTGGGCGTCCTCTTTTTAAAGTGGGGGAGGGAACTTAGGAGCCATCTTCTAGGCCTCATGAGGGCAAAAGTTATATTCCAGTTTGACGGCGGAAAGCTATCCACACTTTCTTCCGACGGCGCTGGAATCAGACGGCTTTTATTTTTCTACGTTTTTAATTGGCAATTTGCATTTTTTCGGGATAAGTCTCTTTTTGATGATTTATGCGACGGCGCTATTTTTAGCGACGGCTTATCTCTATCTAAATTTTAGCAGATGCATGGAGATAGTCAAGCGTTTAATTATAGATATTATAATCTGATTCATCAATCATGAATCCATAATTTATGGAACTGTATTGCCAATCATCTGGTATTTTATGTTTATGGAAATTATATGCTGTGTACTGTAAATGATTATTAAAATCTTTCACATCACAAATTATATGGTTATGAAATGATCCCTGCCATTTGAATTGAGGAATTGAACTTTGATCATACCCATATTTCTTTTCAAATTCGGTTTTATAATATTTCATTTTATTATCAAAGCAAAGGCGGGTTTGCGCAAACCCGCCTTTGGGGGTTAATTCAAACGGATTATACATCATAATTTTGTTAATATTGTAACTGGCATTCTTTTTTATAAAATGAATGATATTGGATATGTTATAAACTGCTCCCGCCTTCAATAGAATGTGCACGTGGTCTGGTAACAAGCAAAAAGCATATAATTCAAATCGCTTAAGTTGCTTACAAAGTATTAAATTATCAATGAAGATATCGCAAAAAATTCTTTCGTTAAAATAGGGTATTCTATTTTCTGTATTGAATGTCACAAAATATACATAATTTCTGGAATAGTATCTTTTTTGTGAGTTACGATGTATGTGCATATGGATAAAAACAAAGACGTCCAGAGGACGCCCTTTCTTTTTATAATTCTGCTTATTACTTATTTCTTGCGGTTTACAATATACTTTTTATATTTTTCATCATTTTCAATTATATCCTGGATCAGCTCGCGCAGAAAATCCGCTTTGGTCTTTTTGGTATTATGGGTTTTCCAGTGCAAGTAATGGGATATCTTCTGGGAAATACGCAGGGTGAATTTAATATTCGGCACATCGTTGTATTCCGGATCAATCCCAAACAGTTTAATGTATTCCGCGATAATCGATTCCAGGTCGCTTTTCTGATAGGCCTTGGCAATAATAAAGGGCGGGATATTCTGCCCCAGATGACTCAATGTCTTTTTGATTTGCGCGCCTTTCTGGTACAAACATAGAGTGGGTTTTTTCTGTAAAATGGCATGTGCCAGCAGATAGCCGACTTCAGAATCAGGCGCGGTCGTTTCAATCACAATACCGTCAACGTGGTTTAATACGCTCTCGCCGGCTGCTTGAATTTCCGCCATTTTATCCTCGCCGATCGGTGTGACGTAACTGCTTTCTGTTTTGGAGAAAGTCTGCAAGCCAGCTTTGGTTAATTGCTCCAAAATCTGCTCATAAGCTTTATTATAGTTTGCTATTTCAGTTGTTGGTCCGAAGAAATATATTTTCATTTTATTCTTCTCCCTCCAATAATTCTGAAGCAACATTTTCCTTCATTAAAATAGCAATTTTCTTGCGGTTTTTTGTTTGACCAAGCGCCCATTTGAGCTTCATGAGCGTAGCCTCAAAAGTCATATTGTCAATGAGAATATACGAGGCGTTGGCACTATTGGAATACGGTATGTCGGTATGGATCACAATCGGCATGTCATAGCTCTCCGGAATCAGTTTTTTTAACAGTTCCAGGGCAGATTCGGGATTGTGGGTCTGAATAATTATGCCGTTGGGTTTCTTTTCGAGCACCCATTTCAAATAATCCGCGTTTTGCTCGGAGTTGAAATCTACTACCGAAACATTATCGTCAAAATTTGCACTAAATATTAAAGTGCCATTATTGTCAGCATGTGCGTGCTCTGATATCTTGATACCGAAATCAATAGTTGCCAGTACGGCTTTCAACGGAGCATCAAACAGATTTAGACTCAGGCTCTTTGTAATATGTGCCTGATTAGCCCGGACCAGCTTGTTACCGAACATGATGGAAACTTCAGCCGGTCCCTGGATGGCTATCTGCAGAGCGTTAATCAGATTAGCCTTGATGCCCAGTCCTTTATATTTTTTCAAAATCTTTTTGTCCGTTTTTTTCTTTGCTAGCATGAAAGGAATCTGTGATCCGGTAAATACCACTGGTTTGGCAACGTTCAACAGCATAAAAGAGAGCGCGCAGGCAGCCGCAAGTAGTGAGTGGACGTGGTGGGTGACAACAAATCCGTCGAATTCATCAATTCTGTCCGCGATGATTTTGCCAAGCTTAATCCAATGATTTAGATCCGGTTCGTTGTCCTTTTCACCCAAAATAAAAATCGGCTCGATTTCTGCCATGATATTAATCTCCGGCATTTTGGCGAGCCAGGGTTTGATATCACCTTTGACGGTCACAGCATTTTTATCAGAACTTTCTTCCGATAATACTGTTCCGCCCAAGATGATTAAGCCAATTTTTTTGCGAGGTGTGGGCATTGCTATGCTTTTTTATAAAGAATATATGAGGTAAAACCAAGCCACACGATAGAGAATTCCGCACCTATAAAATTCCTGCCGGGGAATGTAACATTAATGAGTGGTAAAATAATGTCCGCAGTAATTCCAAGTGTTGCGGATATGGCAATTCCCACCAGGAGATATTTTAATAACCATCGATGATAGCCATCCGCTTTTCTATAGGAATCAATAATATTCCACATTCCCCAGGACCAGAAAATTAAAAAATATGCCGAAAATATGTAGATCATAAAATCAAAATCTTCTCGTATACTGCCATTTATAATTTCGATTCCTTTAACATAAGTATGCGTCAATAAAATAATAAAAATATTAATTATTGCGGGTAAGAAAAGTAAAAATGTTTTAATTGGTGAAATAATCTTTTTTACTGACGGGAAATTGTAAGTGAAAAGCAAAAAGGTTATAGCAATAAAACCGCCGCTAATGTAAGTCATTTCGATAAAAAAATGCTGGATAACATAACTGTCATTCAGTGCGGCAACAGCATTAGTCAATACCCACAAAGACACACTAAATATGAGAAGGGTGTACCAACGCACAGCTTCGCCAATTCTTTTCTTTGTTAGAAAACTGATGCCAAGTATTAGTTCTAATATCCCAATTACCATTAATATTATGCCGTGATATTTCATAATTTTAGCGTAATTATTAGAGACGGCTATACATATTGCGACGGCTTCAGTATAGCTTTTGGCTAAGGTAAAGTCAATAATAATATGTTGTGATACCAAAACTTGCAGGAATCTGGTATAATAAATTTATTGCAATTTGACCACGACAGATGAAGACAAAGAAAATATTATGGAGGGTAATAAAATTCCTAATAAGTCCATTATTCAGGAAGTGGATTGGATCAGTTAATGGCGCTGAAAATATTCCAAAATATGGTGGTCTAGTGTTGGCATCAAATCATGAAAGTTTTTTTGATTTTTTACTACTTTCGTCGGCGCTCAAAAGAGATATTAGCTTTTTAGCAGCCGAAAAGTTTTTTAAAAGTAAGGCTTGGCGTCCATTAATGATTCTATCGGGACAAATTCCAATTGATCGGTATACAAGTGTCTATCAGGGGGAAGCTATTTCGAGGGCAATAGGTTTGTTAAGAAATGGTAAAATTGTCGGAATATTCCCTGAAGGGAGCAGATCAGATAATGGAGAGCTTAGAAAAGCTTATACGGGAGTTGCTCGCTTGGCATTAACTGCAAAAGTTCCAATCATTCCAGTCGGTTTAGTTGGTACATTTGAAATATTACCAAAGGCAGGAAAATTTCCAAAGCTAAGAAAATGTCATATTAATGTTGGGGAGCCAATTTTTCTTGATCCATATTTTGGTAGAGAATATGAAAATCATATATTAAGAAAATTAACAGATCATGTGATGCATAAAATATCAGATTTATCAAAGGAAAGATATATACATGCCAGAAGAAATGTTCCTAAGTTATTAAATGAAGATCGTCCCGAAATGAAAGTAGTTTTTTTTGACGTTGATAGAACAATTGTGGATGATCAGACTCAAAAATTGTTTATAAAATATTTGAATTCTAAACATTACATTTCAAAATGGATTGTAACAAAATTATCTCTTTATTTTCTTTTGTATAAATTTCATCTTTTACCAAACGTTGATGATGTTAGAAAGAAAGCATATAAGGTTATTAGTGGGTGGAGAGTGGAAGATTTAAAAAGAATTAGCAATGAATTTTTTAATGAGGTTATTATTAAACACATTCACAAAGAAGCTTTTGAAAAAATCATTGAACATAAAAAAACTGGCGATATAATTGTTTTGTTTTCTGCATCCTGGGATTTTCTTATTGAGCCACTACGAAATTATTTAGATGTTCCATATATAATAGCGACTCGAATTAAATCAGAAGAAGGGAAATTCAGTGGTGAGCTTCTAAGTGGTGCTGTCTATGGTAAGAATAAAACAATTCTTGCACAGAGATTTCTTGAAAAATGTAATGTTAATAGGATGAATTCAATCGCATACGGTGATCATCATTCTGATTTACCTTTGCTCGAATATGTAAATTATCCTATAGTTGTTAATCCCGATATAAGATTAAAAAAAATTGCTCAAAAAAGGTCGTGGGTAATATATGATTGGAGTGAATTAAATGGTTATTAGTGCTTTTGGCATATCGAGTTTTATTACGGCATTATTAAGTCTTACTCAAGCTTTGTTTATATTTGTTAAGAATCGAGATTTATTAATAAATCGTTCATGGATTAAAGCAAATATTGCAGTTAGTGTATGGAGCTTTGGTTTATTCTTTGTTGTTTCATCGAATTCAAGGCAAGTTGCTGAATTAGCTCAAAATATTCTGGATATTTCTGCAATAGCGATCCCAGTATTCTTTTTAGAGTTTGTTGTAAGATTATCGAATAAAGAGAAAAAGAATAGACTATTAGTTCGGTTTGCATATGTAATAACAATTCTTTTATCTGTATTTAGTTTTTCGCCACTATTCAAACAGGGAGTGGAACCATTGGGGAGTTTTCAGTTTTGGATAAATCCCGGAAGTTTATATATATTATTTCCAATATATTTTGTGGTATTGAATTCAGTATCGTTATTATTTCTGTTAATCCACTACAAAAAATCATCAGGTGTAACAAGGCAACAAATCAAATATGTTATGATTGCAAGTGCTATTGGCTTTGTTGGTGGATCGACAAATTTCCTTCCGCAAATTTCTCATCTTTACCCATTTGGTAATTTTCTTGTAACACTTTATATAGTTATAATTACGTATGCAATAACTAAATATCGCCTGATGGATATCCGATTGGTAATCAGGAAAGCGGTGTTTTATATTGGTATGGGAATATTTGTTGTTAGTGCATATTACTTGGTGGCATGGTCAGATTACACCAGTTTCGGTGGTCCGTTTACCCTTGGCGCATTACTGACTGCTATTGTTTTTGCACCTTTGTTTTTAGCTGGATTCGTCTTTATGAGCAAAAAACTGAAGCAACTGAGCAATAAATACTTTTTTGCCAGCCTTTATGACTATCAGGAAACGCTGGACAAATTTTCAAAAGATGTATCTTCCACAATCAACTTGCCGGAAGTCGCAAATGTTGTGGTTGATACTGTCCAGCAAACCATGAGGATGGATAATGTCGGTCTTTTTGTAAAGAATAAGCATTATGAACCGATGAAGATAATTGGTTTCAATGAATCAAACCTAACCAGGATGGTTACAAATTCCCGTTGCAGTGATTTTATATCCGCAATCAAAAAACCGCTGGTCTATGACGAACTGGTTCGGAATGCACAGAATTATAATTATTCGGAGGAAGATATTGAATATGCTAAAGAACAGATGAAAAGCCAGGACGTTGCTGTTGTACTGCCGCTAGTTTCTAAAGGTGAATTAATCTCTTGTATTATTCTAGGCAAAAAAATATCACGTGACGCATATACCCAGGAAGATATGAGACTGCTTGAATCGCTCGCTAACCACGCGGCAATCTCAATTGAAAACGCGCGGTTGTATAATGAGATACAGGGTTTCAATGAAACACTCAAATACAAAGTTGATGACGCGACGAAACGCTTGAGGGAACTTTTGAAAATCAAGTCAGACTTTCTTACCGTTGCATCACATCAATTAAGGACGCCAACCAGCATTGTACGCGGAATGCTTTCACTTGTTATTGAAGAAAAAGATCTACCGAATGACGAGAGGGAAAGATTTATCTCGCAGGCTTATGAGGGGATCAACCGTTTGGAAAGAATTATTCATGAATTACTGAATGCCACGGAGCTGGAAGGCAAAAAAATGCGGATGGATTTCAAGAAAGTCAGAATTGAACATATTATAGAAGAAATTGTGCGCGGTTTGTTGCCGCTGGCGGACCAATTAAAAGTGAAACTAGTTTTTGATAAGCCGGTTCGGCCAATTCCGAAAACGCTTGCGGATCCAATCAAACTTAAAGAGGCGATTACAAATATTATTGACAATGCGGTTCATTACACTGCGGGAGGGAATGTAAACATATCGGCGCGCAGAAAAGAAAATCAGATCGTGATTGAAGTTACAGATAACGGAATCGGAATGAGCAAGAATGACTTAAGATCGATATTCACAAAATTCACCCGCGGAGAGGGGATATTACAAGTCCATCCAAACGGCACGGGTTTGGGATTATTTATTGCCAAGAAGATGCTGGAGGCAATGGGTGGAACAATTACCGCTGAAAGCAAGGGTAAGAACAAAGGCAGTAAATTTACTTTAACAATACCTATTAAATAGGGCTATTTGAAATCATCATCAAATTTTGGTACTATAAATACATAACTAAATTATTATGGCATCAAAGGCGGGTAAAAAAATATTATTAGTGGAAGATGAGCCAAGCTTAGTTTCGATGTATCAGGCTGCTTTTCGTAATTCCACATATGAGCTTTTAGTTGCTACTAATGCATCCGGCGGATTAAAACTTGCTCAGGAAAACGGTGTCTCGTTAGTTCTATTGGATGTTATTATCCCTGAAGCGGAGGGAAAAGTAATAGAATTCAGCAAAAGAGTAGGATTTAATTTATTGGGACGATTAAAAAAAGATCCAAAGACAAAGAATATCCCGGTCATTACCCTGACCAATCTGGACAGTCCGGAAGACAGAAAAAAAGCCAGCAGTTTAGGAGCGGTGGATTATTTGATTAAAGCAAACTTTCTGCCGAAAGAAGTGGTAGAAACAGCAAAAAAGGTTTTAAACAAAAAATAAGCCTAAGTCTTGGCCTATTTGGGGGGTAGTAAGAATCTCCGCCAGAGGCGGGTGCGCCTCCGGCGCAGAACCCATCTAATACAGCTCATAGTTTATACACTCGTTTGGTTGTTTGGAGCGGGTAGTGGGAATCGAACCCGCACTTTATCCTTGGGAAGGACATGTTCTACCACTAAACTATACCCGCTTGTCTAAACAGTAACATTATACTAGAATAGTATTTGACATGACAAGAGCCAAAAACAAGATCATATTCGGGATCGCGTTAGCAAGCCTTTTTTTTATTTCCAATGAAACGCTGGCTGCTGACACAAGTTTATACCTGGATGCTGATACAGTAGCGAAAGGATATACCGTTAATTTTGCTGATTCCCAGTTCAGTGTCGGAGTTGTTGCGGGTTTGTATGAAGGTGCCCTGACTGCCAATTTGAATGAATTGGAAAGTTTCCCGGCTTTGCCGAAGGATACAACTGCGGTAAGTAATGTTTATCAGTATTCATTCTCCGGTGTTCAAACCTCAGATCTTCAATATCCGGTCAATGTTGCTGTTAATTATGAATCGGAAAATTTAACACCAAAGCATTTATATTATTATAATGAGGAAAAAAATTCTTGGCAGAAAATAGATTCAAAATCTTCTGATACCAAAATCAAAGGACAAATCACTGCCGTGTCGGCAAAACTGATTGTTCTAGAAAAAAGAGCTTACAGAGTTCGATTGGACAGGGCAACTTTAGAAAAGGGTTATACAGTCGCAAATGATGAGGACTCAAATTTCAAAGTTGGAGTTAATTCAAATACGATTGACCAGCCGGCTACCATTGTGTTTAAAATAGACTCTCAAGAAAATGCTCAGTTTCCTGACGGTCTCGAGCAGGCAAGTGATATCTATTCTTTTGAATTAAAAACAGCCAAACCCATTGTGTTTGCCAAGCCGGTTATTTTAAACATGCGATTAACAGAACCTGATGACCATAAAAAGGAAATGTATTACTATGACGGTAATAAAGGAGCCTGGATTCCCTTACCTTCAAAAACATCCCCGGGTGGTGATGAGGTAAGAGCCTTTATCCATCTCAAATACGCAAAAGTAGTGGTGTTGAGAAATAGTAACTATATGGAAACGGGATACGCCAGCTGGTATCAAAGCAGTAAATATCCAAACGGGGCAGCGTCTAATGATTATCCATATGATACTATTTTAAGAGTTACCAATTTAGCCAATGGTAAATGGGTGGATGTTACAGTGGTATCCACAGGACCGTTTGTAGCCGGTAGAATTATTGATTTAACTAGCAAGGCTTTTGGTACAATTGCCAGTTTATATATGGATGGAGTTATTCGTGTGCGTGTTGAAGAATTATAAATAATATTATGATTAAACTCCGAGGAGTAACAAAAACATATCCGGGAACCCACGTTGCAATCAGAAACGTTAATTTGCATATCAAACCGGGCGAATTTGTCTCAATCGTCGGTCAGAGCGGAACCGGTAAAACAACACTGGCAAAACTGATTATTGCTGAGGAGAAAGCGGAAAAAGGCAAGATCATCATCGGTGGCTGGGATATTACCAATATAAAAAATTCGGAGATACCGGTTTTGAGACGGCAGATCGGGGTTGTTTTTCAGGATTTTAAACTATTGCCGAAAAAAACTGTATTTGAAAATATTGCTTTTGCGCTGGAAGTCAGCGGAGCTCCGACAAAAAAAATCAAAACAATTGTCCCGCAGGTTTTGAAAGTTGTAGGTCTGGAAGATAAAGCATTTCGATTTCCCGATCAGCTTTCGGGCGGGGAAAAGCAACGCGTGGTCATCGCCAGATCATTAGTGCATCGTCCGAAGATTTTGCTGGCGGATGAGCCGACCGGAAATCTGGATGCGATCAATGTCCGCGAAATTATTGATTTGCTTTTGAAGATTAATAAATTTGGCACGACAATAATTTTAGTCACGCATAATCCGGATATTGTAAACAGTCTTAGAAAAAGGGTGATTACACTTGATCAAGGTCAGATTATTTCTGATCAGAAATCAGGAAGATATATATTATAAATATGATATTTACAACACTTGGAAGAATATTAAAATTCGGCTTTCAAAATTTTAAACGAAATTTCTGGCTATCTTTAGTTACGGTATTTATTCTTGTTCTGACGCTTTTTTCTATCAGTTTAGTTTTTACTTTAAATGTTGTAGCAGATAATGCAATTAAATCCGTTAAAGATCAGGTGGATATGGATGTATTCTTTGATCCTACTGTTCCGGAAGATAAAGTTCTTGCTGTCCAGGCATATTTGGAATCAATTTCTGAAGTAAAAAGTGTTGAGTATGTTTCGAAGGATGAGGCTCTAGAGAATTTTAAAGAGGCACATAAGGACGATATAAAAATCCAGGAGTCATTATCGGAGATTGAGGAGAATCCACTACCTTCCGCTCTGATTGTGAAAGCTGTGCGCCTGGAGGATTATTCAACTATCGTTGTGAATTTAGATAATTCGGATTACAGCAGTTTGATTGCCAGTAGGAATTTTGAGGATAATCAGGTTGTCATTGAACGGCTTACGAAAATTACCGGTCGGATTTATCAATTCGGACTTGGCGTAAGTGCAATATTTATCCTTGTCGCTATCCTGGTTGTATTTAATACATTACGGATGAATATGTATACTCAGAGAGAAGAACTGGGGATTATGCGACTTGTCGGCGCGCAGAATATGTTTATCCGGTTGCCGTTTGTTTTGGAAAGCGTTTTGTATGGAATTCTGGCAAGTGTAATTACCATCTTGATTCTATTTCCTTTACTTTCAGCTGTCTCCCCATATATTGATACCTTGTTTGAAGGATATGATTTCAATATGTTTGCGTATTTCACAGCAAATTTTTGGGCAATGCTCGGTCTGCAAATTCTGATTTCTATTGTAATCAGTGTAATCAGCGGTATGATTGCGATCAGTAGGTATTTGAGGGTGTAGATTAGGGTGTAGGGATTAGGGAATAGATAATAAAACCGTATTGGTAGTTGTGGTTGGATATAAATAAAAACAACGTCTTAAGTAACGTTGATTCTTTTTAATAACCCTTTGGCTGGGGAGGAGGGACTCGAACCCCCGCATCACGGGACCAAAACCCGTTGCCTTACCACTTGGCTACTCCCCAATAGCAAATTTTAAGAGATCAGAATCATAATAAACAATTAAATGTATTTAGTCAATTACGCACACTAAAGCAGTCTTTATGTATCTAGAAACTACCCCGGTTTTTTTACAGAAAGTGATATAATTATGATATGAAAATATTCAATAAAAAGTACTATATTATACTGGAAATAGCAGTAGCTCTTGGAATCGGTTTTTTTATTCTCCGCGGAAGCATTATTGAGCCGACAAGAAACATTTCAAATGCACATGACAATTCAAATATTACGATAAATAGTAATCAACCAGTTGTTGACATTGAAAAGAACGAGCCGGTTGTAACGATAATGGCAGTAGGGGATATTATGCTTTCCAGAGACGTAGATACGAAGATGCAGAAATATAGTGATTTTAATTATCCTTTTCTCAAAACAGCAGAATTATTAAAAAGTGCTGATATTACTTTTGGTAATCTGGAATCTCCAATTACACTAGGGAGGAAAATCAATACGAACGAAATGGTTTTTCGCTCCGATCCGGAATCTGTCGAAGGATTACAATTTGCCGGCATTGATCTTGTTACACTCGCCAATAATCATTCTCTGAATTTTGGTAAAGAAGGATTATCCGATACCTTTAAATATTTAGATGAATCCGGAATAGGTTATATGGGGGCGGGGAAAAGTGTTAAGGATGCATTTCAGACTTATACGAAGGAGATTAATGGAATATCGTTTGCATTTCTGGCATATAGTTACGCAAGCAGTCCTGTAATGGATTATGATTCTGAAGAGCAGGAACCAACAATTGCCTTTATGGATTTTGATAAAATGAAACAGGATGTTTCTGGTGCATCCGAAACTGCCGATTTTGTAATTGTATCTATGCATGATGGTAATGAGTATGAGTTTACGCCCGATCAGCACCAAAAAGATTTTGCACATGCCGCTATTGAATCCGGAGCCGATCTGGTGATTGGTCACCATCCGCACGTCGTGCAGACAATGGAAAAATATCAGAAAGGATATATTATTTACAGCCTGGGAAATTTTGTTTTTGACCAGATGTGGTCTCAAGAAACCAGGGAAGGAATGATAGCGGAAATTACTTTTTCTAAAGAGGGAATCAGCGGGCTTGAATTCTTTCCGGTAATTATTGAAGACTATGCTCAGCCAAGATTTGCCAGTAGTGAGGAGGGGAGTGTTATTTTGGATCGGTTGAATTTTGATTATCATGCTGTCGGTATTGACAAGCAGTAAAGAACATGCTAATATCCCCGGAAGAAATCGAATAGTGATTTCATGTGAGACTATGAAAGGTGATCCCAATCTGGACGTCAAGGGAAGCCCGGAGTCAGTGACGTAACCGACACAATAGGGGGTGTTTTGGTTGCGTCGTCTCATATAGAGACGATTTTTTGTATGCACATTAAGTATGTCCCATAGTGTTCTGTGAGGACACAGTAGTGTGTCCAGCCCGAGGATTGGAAACCGTTATTGGTCGCTTAGCTCTTTAACCTAAGAGCGCGGTTTGCCATGAGGGTAATAGCGAAACCGGCACAGGAGGTAAGGTTCGATGAGCAAAGTCTTCGTTTTCGACCACAATGGCGAGACTCAGGCATTCATCGTGGAAGTCCTGGAGTGTGAAGGGCACGATGTCCGTAGCAGTTCGGATGCTACGCTTGCACTGAAGAGCGTCACGGCTTGGATCGAAGAGGACGGAAAAGGTCCCGACATCATTCTCGCGGAGTATTTTGCTCCGGAAGACAACCCGCAGTTTCGGGGTGGGGGGTGGCTTGCACACGAGCTGAAGCGTTGCGGACTCACCGTTCACACACCACTCGTGATCATGTGTCAGAATGGCAGTCAGAAGTCAGCCGCCGCGCTGAGCAAGGCTTTCCAAGAACGCTTCGGTGCGGTAGCATATCTGCCCAAGCCCTTCACTCTGATCACGGTCCGTGACGCGATCAACGGGATTTTGTGGGCACACACTTCGTCCAGTTCTTAGCGCTAAGTTGCGCAACATAGGGGTTTTTTGGAAGCTATTCCGCCCCTATTTTTTTATTCCATTTGCAGAGACTTGACATTTTTTATACAATATACTAAGCTACCAAACCAAAATAAAAACAAAAAATCACAACTGAATAAAGGAGGAATGTGGCGATGAAGAGTTGTCTGTAATTGGACGCTTGGTCCCAAACATTAATATGTGCGGTTGACAGGACAGCTTTGAGCCAGTAGCGTAACCGACATTCTAGCAAAAATAAGTTCAATTTTTTGTATTTATTTGCCGGCTACCTATTTTAGGGTAGTTTTTTTATAGGTTCGATTCTGCGGTCAGTTAGTTTGGATAATTGACCGGAGCATCGAAAGCATTCGGTGTATCCACGCATATTGACAACTTAGAAGAAGCATAAGTAACGGCGTAGTGAGCATTCTGCTTGCTACATGTTTCCACAAGGCGTTTCACGCCGGAAGGGAGAGTACCATGCGGTACTTCGTTCTCACTCTGCTGGTCGTGCTTGCGAGCATGGTCAGCGCCAGCGCACAGGATCAGCCGGTCGCCGAGGCTTACGCCTATGGCAACTACCTGGGTGTGGTCACTCTCAACGATCTGTCCACGGACGGCCAGATCATCACTCTGAAAGGAGTGCAGGTGTGGCCCGAAATCTCGGACAAGCCGAAGGACGTGGTCACTGCTACCTCTGGTCAGATCCACAAAATGGAACTGATCAATCGTGTCGTTGACAAGCAGATCGAACTGCAGGGTCTCGGAACTTCGAATGCCGAGATTACGCCTCAGCTCGTAGCGATGATGAACGCTGATCAACAGATCGCCAAAGCGTTCCAGATGTCGGACAACAACTTCGGGTACCTCTGGACTGACGAGCCGGATACCCAGGTCTACCTCGTTGTTGACACGGCGCATCGCGCGACCAAGCGCGAGATTCTGGAGTCGCAACTCAGCATCCTGAAGATGTACATCGAGAAGGGTTGTATCATCATTGTGACGTCGTCAGTCCGGCAGGCAATTCCGCCCAGTCCGATTGATCCGCAGCAGCAGAACAAGGCTCGTCTCGAGATTTCCGCTGCCCAGCAATTCAGTTGGAACGGCGGGATGTTGCACGAGGATGCTGTTCGTAGTCTCGAACGACCGATGGCCATCCCCAATCCGCGGGAGGAGTAAGTCATGAAGCGATTCTTGCTCACCATGATCTTGCTCCTCGCTGCAAGCGTGGGGTACGGATCTCCGGATACTCCGGGTACAAACACCGGGGTTCTCGCTCAATTCTACGAGGACACCTGGGGTACGGATGATGGCGTGGCCTATGTAACGGCATTGACCAGCAAGGGTTATGTTGTTACTGAAGCGGCCCATCTTAGCCCGGGAACCACGGCGCCTTCCTTCGGCATGGACGACTTCTACTACCTGCTTGACAACAGCTATGGAGTCTGGTGGATCCAGACGCACGGCCATGGTAGTGGAGTCGACGGCTGGACCTATGGTGCGATCAGCGTTGAACCGTACGACCGGAACAGCATGGCGGTTCGTGACAACAACTGGGATTTCTATCTTGCTCATGGCTGGACAAGTGCCAGTATTGAGAGAGTCACGACCGCCGAAAGCTATTGTATTGCCTTGAAAAGCACAGCAATCAGTAGCAAGTTCACTTCGAACAACACCTTCGTCTTCAACTGGGCATGTGGTTCCAGTACCTGGGAAAGCTCCTGGGGAAGCCGGAGGGTATTCTGCGGATTCGCCGCATCTAACGCCAACTACGCACAGACTTTTTGGGAATCGATGGGCAGTGGTTCAACTGTCACAAGTTCCCGAGACGGCTCAATTGTGGTAGCTGGTGAAGGTGCGACGATTTTGGCACCGGAAGTCGTAGAATCTCCTGAGTTCGGACTGATCGTGCCTGCAGAAGGACTTGATGTTGAATGGACCTTCACGGGCGCCATGACAGGAACTCCCACGGGTGATGGGCTCGTGCAAGTTTGCTCAGGTTCCTGGGCAGATGATCACACCTACCGTGCGAGACTCTGTGCTACTGGTAATGGCACCGGTTGGGTTACCGGGAACTTCACAAGTGGCAACGGAATTCCCATTGTCCATTTGACTGATATGTGGGGATTCTTCGTCGGCACCAACGGCGCTGCGGACGTCCATTTTTCGGTTGAAGGCCAGACCGCCAAGTGGCTGGTTGGATCCGAATATAGGACTGAAGCATACTACGTCGAGTCGGCGGCTACCACGGATGGTCCGTGGGAAATCGTCGGTATCGAGCAGGGGCCCGGTTTCACGGAGTACCAGCTGGATATCAGCGATGCGCTTGCCAGTGGTCACGAATGGTTCCGTCTCTGCGAACGGGAGGAGAATAACAACGGAGACGCCATTCCGCCGAACATCATCGTCCACGGCTACGCGCAACCGACAGTTCCACTGGCTCGTCCCGCAATGCAGGCACTGCCTCGCACACTCGATTACTTCGAGCAGGCGATCGCAGACCAGCAGGCGGCGCGTGACCGTGGGGAGATCGTACCGGTACTTCCGATGAACATCGGTGACGGGGAAACGCTGGTTTGCTACACAGTAGCGCCATTCGCGGCCGCTGTGGAACAATACGCAGCTTACCGTCGCCTGTTCGGCTACACTGTTCTGGTGGATGTTGTTCCCGGGTATCCGCAGACGCCGGAGGAGGAAGACGCGCAGATTGCGTACTTGCAGTCGCGCATCGCACTCCATACGGCAGAGGGAGCCCGGTACCACTTCATTTGTGCAGATGACAACGACTACCACTACTTCCTTGGTACGCGGTGGTCTGAGTACTGGACTGGGCCTTGGGCTTCGATCCGGCTGCAGATGCTGTACCGCTACCAGCCACAACTGGATCATGTGGTAATTCCTGGCTTTACCGTGCGGGATGACCTCCCTCGGGGGCGGAATCTTGCATGGTGGTGGCCTTACTACCGCACTGATCAGCCATACGAGCTGCCTGGAACGGTGGTAACGCGCCTTGCGGTTACCGAGCTGTTGCAGATTGCTGCGGCTTCGCTGGTGGCACAGGAGTCGACTGATTACTGGACTCCTTGGACTTCGTCCGGAGTCGGGTTGTTTGTCGGCGATATGGATCACATAGCTCCTGGAGACGGTGCGGTTGCCGCAGCTTCTGCGGACACTGTCCGTACCCTGCTCCAATCGCATGGGAACTGGACTTCCGAAGTGAAGGAATCCGTGTACCGGAACCCCGAACTGCGCAACTCGATCTGTGCAGATCAATGGAACGGGAACATGGGCGGACACACCAACCTCAACATCATGTTCGCAAGCCAGTCCGGCCCGCACTATCCCGGCAACATGTACTCCAAGCGCGAGCTTGGCGACTACGTGTGGAGCATGGACCTGGTTTGGCCGTTCATGAATCATCATCCGTTTTTCATCGGCGCGACCTGTGGTACTGCTGCTATCGCTCCGACGGATGACGCAGCCTACTACCACACACCAGTGGTGGAAGACATGATGTTCCATGAAGCCGGTGCGGTGGGATTCTACGGGCCGAGCTGTGGTTCGCTGCTTTCCTCGAACAAGGTTATCGGCTACCACGTCACGGCCAAGATTCTTGAGGATCCGATGCGGCCAATCTTCGAGAGCATTGCGCTCGCCGAAGAAGAGATGGCGGTACTGTACGCCAACCGGCCGTGGGTGATCAGGCAACTGAACACCATGATGAAGATCGGGGATCCGCTGACCAGACTTGGTCCGGTCATGGTTCCGGTCGGAGTTGGGGACGAAGTTCCGAACCAGACTTCACTGGCAACGAACTTCCCGAACCCGTTCAATCCACAGACCGCGATCCGCTTTGCCACGACGCGCGAAGACCATGTCTCTCTGAAGGTTTTCAACGTCCGTGGCGGACTGGTTGCAACGCTTGTCGACGGAACGGTTGTTTCCGGTCAGCACCAGATCGTCTGGAATGGCACGGACGACTCCGGGCAACGAGTTGCCTCTGGCACGTATTTCTACCGCCTGGAAGCGGAGGGGCGGTCGATTACGCGCAAGATGCTTCTTCTGAAGTAGCGGAGTTTGCTCATTGATTCCTTGAATCAGCGGCGAAGGGGGAGACTAACATTCTCCTTCGCCATTTTCTCAAGGGTTCAAATTTTGAACTCGATAATTATCTTAAACAAGAAAGGGGGTGAAAATTATGAAATATTTTTTAAGTGGCATATTATTGGCACTTATCGTGGGCGTTGGCGCGTCAGTATTGGCATTTTCCGTTGATACGGCACAAGCCTCAAACGATGATTCATCTGCTCGCAATTGCACTATGTCGGAAGTAAAGGCATGTGTTGCCGCGGGAGGTAGTCATCCTAACAGTAGATGTTGCCCGCCGAAGTACCAAATGGAAGATCCAATTGGGGCATTAGATATTGATGATAGTGTTGCAAAGGTTTGCAGTTTTAGCGATGTAAAGTTATGTTATAGCGGTCTAGCAGTTACAAATAGTAAATGTTGCCCGCCAAAGATGATGGACAATCCAATTGGGGCGCTAGATGTAGATGATAGTGTTGCAGTGAATTGCACTTTTGGTGATGTAAAGCTATGTTATAGTGGTCTGCCAGTTACCAATAGTACATGTTGTCCACCAAAATTCGCTATGGACAACCCGGTAAGCTAATTGTGATGAAAGTTGTATTAAAACATGCTTGAAAGACGGCTCGCTACTGCGGGTATGTGGGTGTGGGTCGTCTTTCAAGCTCTGATGGTATATATAAAAAAACTGTTACAATTGTGTAGCAGTTTTTTGGATTTTAAAGGCTATTTTCTAATAATTACCGCTCATGCTATGATACTCCTATGGAAGAAACAAGAATCAATAAATACCTGACTCAAGCCAACTACTGTTCGCGTCGTGAAGCAGATCGTTTGATTGAGCAGGGAAGGGTAGAGATTAATAATAGAAAGGCAAAACTCGGAGATAAAGTATTGCCGGGTGATGACGTTGTTGTTGACGGAGAGCGTGTCAAAACAGATACCGCGGAAAAGATTTATCTGGCTTTTAACAAACCGGTCGGGGTAATCTGTACCAGTGATCCGAAAGCCAAAGATAATATAATTGACGCGGTAGGGTATCCCGAAAGAGTCTATACTATCGGAAGGCTGGATGTGATCAGTTCCGGTCTGATTTTACTGACCAATGACGGAGAAGTCGTAAATAAAATATTAAGAGGCCAGAATAAAGTAGAAAAGGAATATCAGGTAGAAGTAACCAGGGATATTTCTGAGAAGTTTCTGAAAATGATGAGCACGGGAGTTTACATTAATAAATATAAAACATTGCCTGCCAAGATTAAGCAGACTGATGTCAGAAAATTTTCTATCGTAATTATTGAAGGTAAGAAAAGGCAGGTTCGGAGAATGTGTGAAAAGATGGGCTATGGTGTAACAAAATTAAAAAGAGTACGCATTGGAAAATTGGAACTGGGAAACCTGAAAGAAGGTCAGTACAAAAATATAACACTTAAGGACGTAATTTAGAAAGGTGGGGATTTATGAAAATTACCAGTCCCGTATTTCTGGATAATGAAATGATCCCGTCTAAATATACCTGCAACGGGGATAATATCAGTCCACCGCTTAGAATTAGTGAAGTTCCGCCCAGTACAAAAAGTTTAGCGTTAATCAATGATGATCCGGATGCTCCAGGCGCAACTTGGGTCCATTGGGTTGTTTGGAATATTGATAGTAATACATTTGATATTGCTGAAGATTGTGTAATGGAAGGTGCTGTCGAAGGAAAGAACACCAGAGGAGATAATAAATACGGAGGACCATGTCCGCCATCGGGCACTCATCGGTATTTTTTTAAAATTTATGCTCTGGATACATTAATTGACCTGGACAAATCGCATGGTAAGAAGGAATTAGAAAAGGCAATGAAGGGGCATATACTGGAAAAAGCGCAACTTGTTGGTTTATACACTCAAATTACATGAACGGAATATTTGCAATTTATAAAGAAAAAGGTCCGACTTCGCATGATGTTGTTTACAGGCTCAGAAAGATTACCGGAGAAAAAAGAATCGGACACGCCGGCACCCTGGACCCATTAGCGG
This sequence comes from Patescibacteria group bacterium, assembly GCA_041664365.1. NCBI lineage: Bacteria > Patescibacteria group bacterium. Next base: position 39,161 of record JBAYKW010000005.1, on the reverse strand, counting down.
AGGGGGTCCTGGTGGTTGGTATTGGAAGGGAAGCGACTAAAAAACTGAGTACTGAGGTACAAAAGGAAAAAGAATATATCACAACCATTATGCTAGGGGTAACAAGTACAACTGATGATGCGGAGGGAGAAAAAACATCGATAGCGGTAAAATCTATTCCGACGCATGCGGAAGTTAAGGAAGCGATAAAATTATTTGTCGGCAAGATAAAACAAATCCCGCCAATCTACAGCGCGGTTAAGGTCAACGGCAAGGAAGCATATAAATTTGCCAGAAAAGGAAAACCGGTTGAGTTAGAGGCCCGTGACGTTGAAATAAAAAAGATCGATATCGTACACTATGACTGGCCAATGCTGACTATTAAAGCTATTACTGGGCCGGGTGTTTATATCAGATCGCTCGGGAAAAATATCGGCGAAAAACTGGGAGTAGGCGGTGGCTATTTGAAATATTTGAAGCGAAGCAGAGTTGGAGAATATTCCTGCAATAATGCTTTAACATTAGATCAGTTTGAAAAATTATACGGAAAAACAAATGTATAAAAAATTCTATTTTATTGTGAACCCGGAAGCGGGGAAAGGTAAAAAGCTATCATTTATTACGGAGGTGCAGGTATTTTGCCGAAAGCACAATCTGGAATACGAGAAAGTGCTGACCAAAGAACCTAAAGAAGCAACAAAATTGGCACGGGAAGCGGCAAAGGAATATGAAGTTGTAGTGGCGGTGGGAGGTGACGGTACGATCAGTGAAGTGGCTGCTGGGATTTATGATACACCCGCGGTGCTGGGAATACTGCCGACCGGATCCGGCAATGATTTTGCCCCGATGGTGGGGATATCAAAAAATCTGCATAAAGCACTTGATACCTTGATTCGCGGCCATATCCGGAAAGTTGATTTAGGTAAGGTTAACGAGGAATATATTTTTGTTAATGGAATGGGCGTAGGGTTTGACGGTGAAGCGGCTGCACGGGTCAGAAAGTATCTGAAATACTTTCCTGGTTACCCCGGTTATTTAGCAGCAGTTCTTAGAACACTGGTGACGTATAGATTCAGAGAAGCCAGAATAGTTTTGGATAACGATATTGTTCTAGAAAAGAAAATATTATTAGTTGCTACATGTAACGGAACACAATATGGCGGTGGTTTTAGAGTGGCGCCATCGGCAGAAATTGATGATGGTTTATTCACAGTATGTCAGATTGATAAAATGGGAAGATTTTATGCTTTAAGGAATATTCCAAAAATTATGAAAGGAACACATTTAAAACTTCCTGAAGTTCACACATATACCGCAAAAAAAGTTACAATTGAATCACGACATAATCTGCAGGCGCAGTTAGACGGAGAACTGTTACCGTTAATGAAAAAATTTGAAATAGAAATGATACCGGGAAAATTATCAGTGATATCAGGATAGCTTATAATACTATGAACAAAGTAATAATTGTTTCCGGAGCAGTAATTGTTGAAAATAACAAAATACTTTTAAATCAGCATGGCGATACTGATTTCTGGAAGGTTTGTGGTGGAAAGATGCAGGTAAGTGATAAGGATCTGATAGAAACTGCCAAGAGGGAAGCAAAAGAGGAAATGGGAATTGATGTTGAAATTAACAATCCACAAGCCTTTATCACTTATGATGTCAAGGAAACTGCTGACGGGGTTTGTGATGTAAAATTGGTGCATTACCTGGCGAATAGGATCGGCGAAATTGCGCCGGGTGCAGATATTAGAGAGTGGAAATGGTTTGATATAAATGATTTGCCGAAAAATATCGCACCAAATATTATTCCGGCTTTAAAACATTTCAAATTTATAAAATAACATTTCAATATGAAAGATTTATTAAACAAAAAAGCACCGGAATTTTCACTGCCGGATCAGAGTGGAGATATCCATAAGCTTTCTGATTATAAAGGCAAATGGATTTTGATTTATTTTTATCCGAGAGATAATACTCCCGGTTGCACAATTGAAGCATGCACACTCCGCGATTCATTTCCAAAATTTTCCAGACTGAAAGCGGAAGTTTTGGGTGTCAGCAAGGACAGCATTGAAAGCCACGAAAAATTTAAAGCAAAATATAAGTTACCTTTTACCTTGCTTTCGGATGATAAAATGGAAATGCTGAAGGCGTATGGTGTCTGGCAGAAGAAAAAATTTCTGGGCAAGGAGTTTATGGGAATAGCCAGAACTTCGTTCTTAATAAATCCTCAAGGCAAAATAGTAAAAATTTACGAAAAAGTAAAACCCCCGGTGCACGCGGAAGAGGTGTTAAATGATTTAAAATCTTTGCAATAAAAAAATCCCTGCAGGGAACCATTGGTTCGGGAGGGATTAGGTAGGGCGCGGATGCCATGTGAAACGGTAGAATCTGACCCAGCCGTAAAGAGGCAGGGTGAGAAAGAACGAGAGCGGCATCAGCCAGCACCACGGTGCGGGCAACTGGTGGAAGTACGGCAGTCCGATCCAGATGTGCAGTACGAACTGCGTCGCGTAGTTGATGGTTGCCTGCGCTGCTCTTTCTATCAGAAAAAGGGAAGCGTAGATGCCGAAGCCTGGCCACGAAAAGTTGATGTTCTCCCTGAAGAGGCTAAGGAGGCTGGGTACCGCCTTCCAGTAGATCAGGGTGACTAGAGTCACCCCGCCGATGATTGTGTGCAGGATCAGCGTGATATAAAGAGGCATGATCAGACCATCCTTTCGCAGTTAGAGGGGCTTCTTTATTATCCGCTGAACTTTGCGGACGGTAAATAAGCTTAGTGAAATTAATTAATTTTGTCAATCCTGCTATAGTCAAAGACTCTAACAGGGTCAATTCTATATAATAATCAGAATAAAAAAATCCCTTACACATGCCGCGGTTGTGTAAGGGTGGAAGGAGTATGGTGTGAGGCCGACACCATGTGCCAGTTGTACTGGCTTCCTTCGTTCAAATCAGGTACGTTTGGTTTTCTCGAGCATCGGAACGGCCCGACGGTAAATAGCGAGTAGGACAACGGAGATGACGCCGATCGCCGCGCAGATCAACCAGTAGAGATAGGGCTTGTGAGTCGTCCAGAGCTGCTGATCGAACTGCGTAAGGTCCACGTTGAGCTTCTGGAGCTCGATGCCCAGCTGGGTGATGTTGAGGTCCTTGATGTCGGGCACGTTGCTTGCAAGTCTCGTTAGCTCATTACGGTACATCTCCGTCTTTCCGGCGAAGTGGCCGTACAAGCCGACGAGCTTGCCTCCTAGTAAGAATCCTCCGGCGACCGACAGGAACATGTACCCCTGGTACGTGGCCACTTTCGCGGGCGGCGCGATCTTCGCCATGAGCTCGTTGCTCTTGGGATTCACGCAAATCTCCGCCATGGAGAACACGATGATCAGAGTCATGAGCAGCCAGAGTGCCAGCGCGCCCGTGACCAATGGAGTCGTGAACGTGAGACCAGCCACCGCAAGGCAGAGGATGAGGATCGCCGTGTTCATGGTCTTCAGGATCGGGAAGGGTGAAGTCTTGTTCGTCAGCCAGACAGCTAGCAAGATGATGGTCAGCCCGTTAAGGTTGATCAAGTACTCCGGCTTGAGCTGGCCAGCCGACACCCAGGCATCCGGGATGAAGGGCAGCGACGCCAATGCACTGGTATCCACCCACTCCGTGATCCAGAGGGCCATCGTGTTGAAGAACTGTACGTAGTTCGTCCAGTACCCGACGAGGATCAGGAGCAGAATGCTCAGCTTCGGGTCGCGGAGGTCCGTGACCATCTCGCGGAGCTTTTTGCCGAGGGGATCCGTTCCCTTGCGCGCTGGCTCCTTGAAGAAGAACAGCGTGAAGAGAAACATCGCCACCATGTAGCAGGTGTTGATGTAGAACAGCGTATCCCAGTTGCCGCTGATCACATTCCCCGAGGTATCGCACCTCGGTCGGAACGTACCGGCGATGACCGGCCCGAGGAATCCGCCGACGTTGATCACGGCATAGAAGATGCCGTAGCCGACGGATCGCTTCTCGTTGCTGTCACTGGTCGTCTGACCGATCGTAGCCGAAATCATCGGCTTGAACATGCCGGCGCCCAGGGCGACGAGCATGAAGAACCAGAAGAACGTCCAGAATCCGGTCGCCAGACTGCACAGGTAGTATCCCGTGGCCAGTACCGCGAACGATGCCAGCAACATGCGCTTGTATCCGATCTTCTCGCCGATCGTGCCCATGACTAGTGGCACGAGGTAGAGGAAGAACGGCACGATACCCAGAATCGTACCTGCCTGTTCATTCGTCAGACCAAGAGCCCCTTCCTTCTTGCTGTTGGTGAGGAAGAGGATGATGATGGAGAACAGGGCATACCATCCCATCCGTTCGAGTAGTTCCATGACGTTGGCAGACCAGAAGGTCGGCCCGAACCTGTACTGGAGAAACGCAGGCTTTTTCATTGGGTCTCCTTTACCCTACTGAACATAGCCATGATGACACAGCGGTATTGGCCTCAAAACCGCCATGTCGCTAAAGTCAATGTGCGAAGAAATAGTCTCATACCTTAACAAAAACAGACTAGTTTTGTCAATAATTAGCACATAATATTCAACACCTGTGTAATAAAAAAAGTCCGCGAACGAAGTAATACTTGTTGTTGGACTTGAGGGGAGCGACTGTCGCTTCAGCGACAGAAGTTCTTGTTCCGGAATTCCCACCGGTAGTTGGCGAAGTAGAGGAGATAGGGAATCACCAGCCAGAAGCCGATGTGGATCAGGATGACCTGCGGGCGAAGCGCAGAGCTCAGAAAATCCTTGATCAGAAATGACCGGACCGCCCATGCGATCAGAGCCAGCAGAATGAGCTGGAAGACCCTGAGAACCAGGAAGTTGCGCACGTGTGTCTTCTTCACCATGAAGAAGAAGTCGAAGTTGTGTCGAGCCCACTTCAGAAGCCCGACCTGGAACAGAGTGGTGAGCGCAAGCGCGACGAGCGCGATCGAGCAGTGAGTGAGGTACAGCTGGACGGTCATAAGATTCCTCCATGAGTTGACCGTGCTCAGGGTCGCTGAACGATGGTCGCAGGGTTTAGGGAAAGAACGGGAGCAAAAATCGTACAATAGATTTAAAAAAAAGTCAATACCCTCGATGATATCATCGATTTGTAAATAAAAAAAATCCCGAGGGGTGTGAATCCAGGGGATGGGCGGAACAGGGTTCCGCTATGCTTTGAACAGCTCGGGGTGGCAGCACTCGAAAATGAACCACGCAGAGTTGGCCGTACACATACGGTAAAACTCTCCATTGGAACCCACGCCGTCCGCAACGCGCTTACGAAGCGTAGGTACGTCTACGAACTCAGCGTTGTAGATCGGCTCGTTGCGCGTGGATTTGATCGCCTCCAGCGCTTCGAGATCGACCTCGATGAAGAGCAGGTTGCTCCACGTCGCGACGAATGTCGGGTTGGGGTTGTGCCAGGGAGCGCTGGGAGCTTCGATATTCCGGATCACCTTGGCGCCGGATTCCTCGGCGGTTTCCCGCTTGGCCGCATCCTTTGCGGACTCATACTGCTCGAAGATGTCCTCGCCGAACAGCTTCCTCGTGAAGCCCATGACGATCTGGCAGAACACGACCGGATCGCAGGGTGTACCGGGTTTGAGCCACGGGTGATCCGCGTGCGGGCGGGGCTGTGTGATCACAGCGAGCTTGACGGTGCCGTCGGGATCACGTCCCCAGACCACGACGTTGACGTTCGGCGCCTCGCGGTATTCCGGACGGTCGAAGATCGGCAGGCCGTTCTCGTCCACGACGACGACGTTGCGGACGGAGCCGAACGGGGAGATACACTCCCAATCCAGATCTTCGATCAGGACCGGCGGGTTGCCGATGTAGAGTCGCCAGCGGTTCTTGTTGCCGACGAAGAAGTCGGCAGCCTTCTGGACGGAAATCCCATCGTAGACCTCGCTGGGTTTTCTGGTTGCGGACATTAATGTTCCTCTCCTTCTGTTGCACGCAGTCCTGCCTTTTTGTATGTCCGAATTGACACACAAATAAGCTCCACAGCTTATAATAAAACAGTGGATTTGTCAACCCCGTTAGAGTTTTTGACTCTAACGGGGTCAAACCCGTCTATAGGCGAGGATGCGCATCCTCGCCTATAGGTATTTACGCATCAGCCCGTGTGCCGGCAAATCTCTCTTTAACCCGAGATCTTTTAACAGGCAAGCGCGCTGAATAGTAAATTCTCCATGCTTATTATTTACGGCATCCATCGCCTGCAGGATTGCTTGTTTCTTTTTTGTGTCTGCGAAAGGAAGCGCGTATTGATTAGAATAGGAAAGCTTGGCAACACTGACCCCAATCAAGCGCACGGGATATTTGAATGAAAATGATTTTAAAATATTTCTGGCTAGCTCAAAAATCTGATACCCGTCGTCAACATTAATCTTTACCGCCTTTTGTCGGGAGATGCCTTCAAAATTGTTGTATCTGATAAACACGCTGACCACCCGACCGGATAGTTTAGCTTCTCGCATTCTGCGTCCGGTTTTCTCACAAAGCTTCAAAAGTGTGTTATTCAAATATTCCAGATCTAGGGTATTTTTCGGTAGGGTAATCTGATGCCCCATTGATTTCTCCTGGTAACTTTCATAATAAGAGGGGACATAGTCAGAACCCCTGCCCCAGCTCATATTATGTAGTTGCAAGCCCGTTTGGCCGAATTCCCTGATTAGTTTGATTAAGGGATATTGCTTTAGTTCAGCCAGATTTTTAATTCCAATTTTGTTTAAATGCTTTTCTGTCTGACGGCCCAGCCCGCACAAGTCTGTAAGTTCAATAGTTTTTAAAACAGAAAGGATATCTTTTTGTGGTACAAACATGATGCCGTCGGGCTTCCTCAATCCTGAAGCCAGTTTAGCCATCAGCTTATTCGGTGCGATACCGATCGAGCAGGTCATCCAGTCACCAACTTGCTGTTTTAATTCTGCTTTTATTTTGTTGGCGACGTGGATTGCTCCGCCGTATCTTTTGGCAATAGGAGTAACGTCCATGAATGCCTCATCAATGCTGGTTACTTCCACTTGGTCGGTAAAGGAAAGAAATATTCTGATGATAGTTTTAGTGATATGCACATATTTTTCAAAATCCCCGGGGACAAAAATGATGTCTGGACAAATGCGCCTGGCTTCAAAAATAGGCATAGCGGATTTTACACCCAGTTTCTTGGCTTCCTTGGATGCGGCGGAAATTACGGTACGCGAATCCGGATGGCCGGAAACGGCGATCGGCTTGCCACGCAAAAAAGGATTCGCTTGTTGTTCGCAGGTGGCGAAATACGAATCCATATCAATATGAAATATTATTTTTTCCATTTTTTAAAACTAACAGGCGACAATGCCTGCCCGTCATCAGCCTACGGCTTCAGACGTTGGCAGACGGGCGCATTGTCACCTACACTTATGTTAGCCCTCTATATATAATTCATCCAAATACCATTTCAAAGTTGTGCTGTTAAAGGCAAGTTTATAATAATTGGCATCATCAGAAACGGAGAAGTAGTACCATTTTTCATCTCCCACCTTACCACTGTGTGCTAGGTTAACTTTTTCGATCTTGTATATTTTATTCCGCCAGCGGAAAACAGCGGGGGCAATAGTCTGCTTGCCAAAACGAACCAGAACTTCAATTGTTTCATTGATCGTTTCGTACATAAATTATTTTTGAATAAAAACCTGGTTCAACTCCCACTCCAGACTTCTGGTATCAAAAGAAAGTTTATATAAATCCCGGTCATCCTGCACATCAAAGAAAAACATTTTCCCTTCGCCTTTTTTTGCGGCGTGCACCAGTTTGGAATTTTCAATCACATGTTGCTGTCCGTTCCATTCAAACTTTTCCGGTATTACCCTGTCCCGAAAGAAAGAGCTGGTTACTTTGATGGTTTCATTGATTGTTTTGAACATGTTTTTGTTTTTAATTATAAATTTTTAATATTTTCTGAAGATGGCTTTGACGATCCCCTGAATTACCGGGTTCTTGGAAAAGATCGGTTTCATATTGGGATTGGCCGGTTGCAGGCGGATTCTGGTTTTTTCCCGGAAATATTTTTTGAGAGTTGCGTATTCATTATTTAAAAGCGCTACAACCACGTCGCCGTTCTTCGGATAGTAGTTTCTTTCGCAGACCACGTAATCTCCGTCAAATATTCCTTCGCCGATCATGGATTCGCCTTTGACTTTCAGTACGAAGGAATTAATGCTGTCAACCAACCCGACCGGTATGGAAATTGTTTCTCTTTCTTCAATCGCTTCGATCGGTTCACCGGCGGTGATTAATCCTACTAATGGCAGTTCGAGTGCGGGCATCTCTTTCTTTTTCTCCTTGAATATTTTAATGGACCGGGCTTTTCTCTCTTCCGCTTTAATAAATCCTTTGTCCTCCAATCCTTTGATATGTTCAAAAATAGTGGCGGGGGATGACAAGCCGAAATAATCCGCCATTTCCCGATAACTGGGGGAGTAGCCGTTTACGGAAATGAATTCCGTGATATAGTCCAGGATTTCTTTTTGCTTTTTAGTGATGTTTTCGTTCATAGATTTAGGGGTTAGGATTAAGGGATTAGGGTATAGGGTTTAGATAAATATGGGATTGGATAGGAGAGAGAGTTATCCACAGGTAGTTGTACTAGTATAAACAGTATACCCGAACAAAAACCGAACGTCAAGACATATTAAGAAAAGTGCTTATTTCAGCTTTGTTTGATATAATAATATTAAATAAATAATACAAATATATGGGCTGGGAAGTAATAATTTTTCTAGGGATTGCAATACTGTTTTTTACGGTAGGTTTGGTTGGAATTGTTTTTCCGCTGCTTCCCGGCATTCCTTTAATCTGGCTGGGCGCATTAATCTACGCTTTCCTTACCGATTTCCGGGAAGTCGGCTGGCTGGTAATGACCATATTTACCTTATTGATGATTTTTTCTTTCGTTATTGACTATCTGGCGAATATTTACGGAGCAAAGAAATTCGGAGCGGGAAGGTGGGGTATCGCCGGATCAATCTTTGGGATGATGATCGGAATCATTACCGGCGGACTGGTCGGCTTGATTATTGGTCCGATGATCGGAGCAACAATCGGCGAACTGATCAGCGGAAAAGATCACCGCAAAGCGCTGAAGGCGGGTTTGGGAACATTTATTGGCTTTCTAAGCGGAACTTTGATCAAATTCATTATCGGACTGTTAATGATCGGATTATTTTTTTGGCAATTATTTTAAAGACTATGAAAAACAAAAATTACAAAGGCTTAACCATAATAGCAACAGGAATATTATTTCTGTCATTTTCACACCCAGCCGATGCGGTAGAGACATTAAACCGGGCACGCTATCTGAATCAAGACACTATGGCAAAAGGATACACTGTTCCGAGCAAGCATTATGACTTTATGGTCGGAATCCGCGGAGGAATATTCACAGAGGGTGCCTGGGTGAAAATAAAAGAATCTGACTATTTAAACTACGAAATCCCGTCAACCAAAGAATTGATCAGTCCGGTATATGTCTATGATATCCGTGTTCAAAATCCGACTGTACTTGATAAGCCGGTATTTATCTCCCTAAAATTTGAATCAGAGAATGTTTATAAAAAGAGAATTCATTTTTGGGACAGAATTACGAATGAATGGCGGCCGATACCAACCACGATTGATTACGCAAACAACATTGCTAAAGCGGCGATTCATTTTCCCTGGTCGATTGTCGCCGTATTTGAAACCACCGGCGTTCTGGACGGACCGGTAAAAATTACCGGAGCAGGCAATCCAAGTATCCAGGCGGAAACGGCGATTGCTATTGATGAACGCACCGGCGCAGTGCTATATGAATTAAATTCGGATAAACAATGGTGGATTGCCAGTCTGACAAAAATGATGACCGCTTTGGTATTTTTGGAAACAAATCCGGATTTTAATAAAGTAATGGCATATTCTTCGTCTGATAATGAAATTGGCGGAAAATTATATGTGGTTGACGGCGAGACTATGAAAATTCGTGATTACTTCTACTCAATGTTGGTCGGCTCGGCAAATAACGCGGCCAATGCGATCGCAAGATCAACCGGCATGACACGGGCGGAGTTTGTCTCAGCGATGAATAAAAAGGCGCGCGATTTAGGATTAACCGATACAGTATTTGGCGATCCATCCGGGTTGGGGTTGGAAAACCGATCTACTGTTTCTGATTATGCAAAATTTATGCAAACGGTATCCGACCGGTTTGAAATATTGCAGGCAACGACTGTTCCGGTATATTCTTTTAAAACAATCAATATCGGCAGTATCCATAATATAAAAAATACCAACAAACTTTTGAACTCCGGGTATAAATTCATAGCCTGCAAAACCGGCTACCTGGATGAGGCAAAATATAATTTTACAACTCGAATAAAAAATGACGACGGTGATGAGATAATTACGGTTGTATTGGGTACGGATTCTGATTCTGCCCGCTGGCGGGAAACGTCGGAACTGATTGATTGGGTTTTTGCCAATTACCGCTGGTAGTTTGTATTACATAATTTAATATGGAAATATTAATAGAAAATATATGACCAACGAACAAACAAAAGGCATTAAATCTATCCTAAGCGGTATTGCAGTAATTATCATTATTATCGGGGCGGTAACGGAGGTTTATGATGTGATGGTCGGCGTGATTATCGCACTGGCGATCTGGCTGATCGGTTTTCCGCTTTTAAAGGTGATGGGACTCGATTCAAAGGATGAAAAGATTGTGGAACCGGTTGAAACTAAATCGATAACAAAAAAGAATATTCCGTCATTATGGCTCATGGCGGTAACCGCCATCGGCGTTTTGGTGGTTGCCTTATTGGTATCCGGTTATGTATGGGGCAGGGGTTCCGGCAAACTGGTTAAAGAATCACGCGCGGTTTCCGATTTCAACCAGGTGGTAATCAGCGGGACCGGGGTCTTGAATATTGTTCAGTCCGGCGAAGAAAAGCTGGAAGTGGAGGCTGAAGACAATATTATGAAGCATTTGGAAACGTTTGTAGAAAATAATACACTGAAGCTGAAAGTAAAAAACCCGTGGTTTTTCTGGACCATCTGGCCGACAAAAAAAATCACTTACAATCTTTCCGTAGATGATCTGAGCCGGATCGGCATTTCCGGTTCCGGAGAGATCATAACGGATGGTACGTTAAAGGCAGATGAACTTACTATCCAAATCAGCGGTTCCGGTAAAGCGGATATGGTACTGGATGTAAAAAACCTGGCAGTAAACATTTCCGGTTCCGGGGAATTCCTAATGGCCGGTACTGCAACTGATCAGAATATTAAAATCAGCGGGTCGGGGGATTATAATGCAAAAAATATGGTATCGAAAAATGCCGTAATCAGTATTTCCGGCTCCGGTGACGGGATATTGAATGCAACGGATGAGCTGGATGTAACAATCAGCGGCAGTGGTGATATTCAGTATGTCGGCTCACCTAGCTTAACTCAAAGTATTTCCGGATCAGGTAAAATAAGGCAATATGCCGGAACAGTAGATTTGCCCGAAACAAACAGCAATACCAATTCAAGTACCGGCGAGATACCGAGTGAGGATGAATATTACTGTGTAGCCGGAGCTAATTGCTTTCCGATGATTGGAGGAGACGCGGACTGGACCTGTGCCCCGAAATATATCGAATGGGCAACGGCAAATTGCCCGGATTTTCATGTCACATATTAAATATTAAAGAAGGCAGGTGATAAAATGAATATCAAAAGAATAATAATAGGCGTAGTTTTTATACCGATTTCCATTTGGATTTTATTGGTAATGGAAGATCCGGCAGTAAAGTATTTCGGCGGTTTTGTTTTATTACTTATCGGTTTAATTATGCTTATTACCGGAGCCAGAAAAGACTCACATATAGCACCGGCACCGCCTACTCCGATGGAGCCGGACGAACATACGCCGGGATATAAACCGGAACGAGCAGATAATAATGTGCACAAACCTGATGTTAATGAGCAAATTTAGATATATACTTTTCTGCTAATGCAAAATATAGAGAGTAATAAGTCTAGTAGGTTCAGCATAAGCTCTGCATCAGCAAAGTCTTTAATTGTTGCCAATATAATGCCGATGATCGGAGTAATATTTTTTCAGTGGGATTTATTTTCCATTATGTTTTTGTACTGGCTCGAAAATATTGTAATCGGGTTGTTTAATGTTTTAAAAATGTCCGTAGTCAAAAATGTGTATCAAATTAGTATTGCAAATAACCTGCCGGATTCCTCAAATATTGTCATAAAATTTTTCCAAACATTTGGAAAATTTTTGAAATGGGCATATATAATGTTTTTTGTTTTTCATTATGGAATTTTTACTTTTGTTCATGGAATGTTTATTTTTGCAGTATTTTATGATCATTCTAGTAACATATCAAATATGGGATACAATTGGTCAACTTTTATCTCTGACTCAGGAATATTTAACGGGATTATTCTCTCCTTTCTAATGTTAATTGTAAGTCACGGAATTTCTTTTCGTACAAATTTCATAGGGAAGGAAGAATACAAAAAAATTCAATTTCAAAAATTAATAATGGAACCATATAATCGAGTTATCGTGACGCATCTTACAATAATCATCGGAGCTTTTATTATTACCGGTATCGGACGCTCAGTATTAACATCAATCATTTTGATTATCGTTAAGATTTTAATCGACCTATTTACTCATAACAAAGAACATATTAGAATTATGAATAGGGATATATAGACTTATAATAATTAATTTAGAGATTAAATATATGGATGAGCAAAACATTGATCAAGAACAAAAAGAAAAATCTGAAGTACGGGAAAACCCGATTGATTCCGTGATGCCTGATGAAAAGCCGGATAAGATTGACCAGCCGAAAAAAAAGCATCGATTAAGAACAGCATTAATTGTTTTGATAATTTTACTGGTTATTTTAGGCGTGGGAGTGGCAATAACCGGGCTTTATGAAATTCCGGTTATTTCTTCAGTACTGGGTACGAATAAAGCGAAAGATCTGGGTATTAAAACCAGCCCGGAAGCGGTAGTCAGTATTTCGAAAAAAATACCTATGAAAATTTCCGGTGAATATATCAGTTATACGGCTGATCCGTCAGAAATATTTACGGGAGAGATCGCGGTTGATGCGGAGTTTTCTTCGGAAGAAACCACTTCCTGGCTGCAGAGATTTGAAGGAAAAGACCCGCTGTTTAAAAACGTCCAAGTGAAGAAAGGCGATGGTGTTATAGAAATCTCCGCCAATGTACAAAAATACATCAAGGCGCCGATCTATGTAAAGGTTGCTGTCGAACAGATCGGTGTCAATCAGGTGGCGCTCGATGTAACGGAAGCAAAATTAGGCATGTTTAATGTTCCGGAAAAATACTTGCAGCAGGGCGAGGATTTTTTTGAGACCAGAGTAAATGAGTTGATGAATACTATCCCCGGATTTAAAATGGAATCATACGATATCAGGGGAGGTAACTCTTACCTGAAAGGTACTTATCCGGCTAACGCCCGCCCGACCAATGAAGGTTGGAACGGGTTGTTTAATCTTTAAACAAATGATATTTCGCGAAGAAGAATTCAAAGAATTTGTACGACCACATTTGGAAAAATGCCGTGCCGGTGACTGGGAGCATTGTCAGCGCGTTGTTTTTTGGGTTAAAGAGTTGGGGGCTGGACGGCCTGATCTGGAACTTTTGATTGTAGCGGGATATCTGCACGATGTCGGATGGTGGGATATTTTACCCGATCAAAAAATATATTTTCAGCAATTATTAAATAATGAAAAACAGGCAGCGGAAAACACAAAACCGTACATCACTGAAATAATGGGTGCTCACGGTTATACGCAGTCAGATGTGGAAAAAGTAGTCCGGCTTGCGAAAGCAGCAGATGCGCATGAAGCAAATGCGGAAGATGAGGCTATCCTGGTGGATGCGGACAGTTTAAGCAAATTGAGCATCGACCATTTGAAACAGAAATACATTGAATCAGACTGGGTAACGATATTTGAAGGGCACTATATGAATGATATTGTGAACCGGTTAAAAACAGAGAAGGCAAAACAAATTTGTCCCGGATTGATTGAACAGCTAAAAAAAGATCTCTATAACAGTCCGGCATGAAGAAAATAATTACTGTAATCTTACTCTTCTTAGTAATCGGATTTGCGAATCAAGTCTTGGCTTGTGATTGTGCCGGACCGCCTGATGTAGCCACGGAATATTTTAATGCGGATATTGTTTTTTCCGGAATCGCAACATCTTTCCGAGAACGATTGGGTAGTGACCCTGCATATAAAGATGCTGAATTTGTCGTTTATGATTCCTGGAAAGGGAATGCGGATGATGCAAGAATATTAACAATCAGCACTGATGCTTTTGGTCCGGCCTGCGGATTTGAATTTGAAGAAGGGAAAGAGTATTTAGTTTATGCCACGATCGCCCGGGATGGAAAAATGTATACGGGTAGTTGTGGCAGAACGAAACTTTTAACATCTGCCGTAAATGAAGTGGATGCTCTAAACCAGGTCCGGTATGAAGCCGAAAATACTTTAGTTGAACCATCTGGGGAATTTCCAACTACCGGGGGAGTGGCTATCTATCCGACGGAACTGCCTGTGGAGCAAACCGTGGATCCGATTGATAACACAATGCTGATCATAGTAATCTCAATCGTCGGACTGATTACAGTTGGGTTAATTGTTGGAACGATATTTTATTTCACCAGAAGGACTAAAAAATAAAACGTTTATTATAAATATGGTGTGATATTGGAATCACACTTTTTTATGTTGATTGCACTTAAGGGTTGACAAATAGACACTAAAACAATAGAATCAATAACTATGTGTAAATGCACATAGCTCGCCAAGGCAATGCATATTGGAGGTGTTGATATGGGAGAACTCAAGAGAGCCCATCTTCGCAATGAAAGTGAAGATGGTTCTCGTCCTGACCACCCTCGTTCAATCCACGAGATGACCTGTTTCGATAGGCATGCCAAGTTGGCGGCTGATGGTCATCGCAAGTGTCTCGAATGCGGCGAAGATCTGCGTCCGCTGATGGATGGCAAGAAGAAGCGGTAGTTGCATCAGAAACAGCAGGGAGGACTCTGATGATAAAACTATTCATCTTTCTCATCCGGCTGATTCTCGCAATCTGCCTGCTCGTTCTCAACTGCGCGGTGCAAGTCGTCCTTTTCATCATCTTGTGGTGGTTCCCGGTCATGATCCGCCTGACACGGACCAACAGTCCCGTCAACTCCACGACGTAGTCCCAGGAAGGATGCTATGGCAAAGAAACCGCATACCATTTGTACGGTGTCGTTTGACCAGGTCCAGTCAAAGATGCCGCACACCGGGCGAGCGCTCCTTCTGCAGGAGGATGTGGTTGTCTCATTGAATGACCATTTTCTTCCCGTCGGAGGAACTACCGAGTTCACTCCGAACTCGAATCACTGCTCCGGCCATTTTCCGGATAAGCCGATCTGTCCGGCTCATATCCTGGTTGAACTGGCCGCTCAACTGCTCGGCGTTGTCGCCTACGGCTCGACTCTCTGGCTCAGACCGACTGAAGAAGGGGGACCGACTGTCCCGTTTTTCCGAGGGCTCGGCGGAGCTACTTTCCGGCTGACCGCCACGCCTGAAGACACGCTCAATCTGACTGCGGAGATCACCAGTATGCGATCCGCGATGGTCGTCGGTAACGTCACGATCGAATGTGCCGGCAGAAAGATCGCGGATATCAACGGAATCCGCATTGCTCCCAAGTAACCTCTCCTTCAACGGCGAGGTTTTTTTATTTTGTTAGGGGTAAGGGTTTAGAGGTAAGGGATTAGGGCCTTGGGAATAGGATTTGGGTAGCAAAAAAACCTGCCATTTTTATCGGCAGGCTTTATATTGATTTATGCTGTTTTGTTCAGTCTGATGGCGTTTTTGAAATTTTCCAGTTCATTATCCGGAACATCTAGTTTTGAATCTTCAACTTCCTTGATCAATACCGCCAGTTTATCCTGGAGTGGTCCCATTTTATCTAGAATCGCCTGCTTTTTAACCGGATCGGTTTCTCCTGCGACATCGAATCTGATTTGACGTAGGTCTGCGGATATCTCCCCGCATTCTATACGGACTGATCTTGATCTTGTGGCATCTGCCATATTTTTTATTTTATTTATTATTTAATTACAAATATCTTTTTCATTATACACTATTTTTAAGATAAAATCAAGCCCAAAGGAATATGGGGCGTTGACAAAGATACAAAGCTTTGTTAATTTGATTGAACTTCCAGGAGGAAGTTTATCACCACGATGGAACCGAAAGGTACCGTCATGCGAATGCCGCAGTGGGTTGAAGAAGCCGAGGCGAGAATCACCGACCAGGATCGGGAATTGGAGAATCTTCCCTTCAAGGAGGGGGACGAAGATCTGGGAGCGGTCCCGGAAGATCTCAGGGAGCTGTATTTCGTTCGCAATGTCCTTCTGCGGGAGGCAGGAGAGTTCTTCCGCGCACATCGAGAAGTGTGCCACGATGTGGACTGCACCTGTGAAGAGCTGAATATTGGTATGATTCGCCACAAGAAGCAGTTCGACTGCATTGACACCTTCTTCTGGGTCTCGCTGGACACGCTGTATGATGCTTATGATTTCTGCATTGATATCCGCAACGGGTGGAGAGTGGTCATGTGTCTTGAAGAAGACACCGAAGATGCGGACGAGCTGGACGAGGCGCTGACCGATGTGATCAGCAGAGGAATGGTGGTCGCCAATCTGGCCAATCTCGACATGGACCAGAGTCGGCCCAACTAGCACTTTTCCATTTTGTGACATATCCAATCACTCTCATCTACTATTCGTAGCTCTGGGAGTTTTTTATTTTGGTTAGGGGTTGGGGTATAGGGTAAAGGGTTTAGGGTATAAGATTTTGGTTGTATGATATAATAAATATATGAAAAAAAATACAATCATACTTTTGCTAATCTTAGTAATTGCTAATCTTAGTACCCCGGTAAATGCAGCCAGTGTGGCAGAGAATACTAAAGGATATATTTTGCTGGACGTGGAACATGACGGAGAGGCCTGGTATGTCTGGCCGGAAAATCTGAAGCGCTATTACCTCGGCCGACCGGATGATGCTTTCAGCATTATGAGGTATTTGTCACTTGGAATTTCGGATGCTAATCTGGCAAAAATTCCGACCGAAGGAAACGAGGGCGGGGATCAGGCTCTGCGCGATCGGCTGGCTGGCAGGATATTACTCCAGGTGGAACAAAACGGTGAAGCCTGGTATGTGCATCCAAAAACTAAACAGCGTACTTATCTCGGACGTCCCGCGGACGCTTTCAGTATTATGACTCGGTTTGGCTTGGGGATTACGGTCGCAAATTTGGTTACAATCGAAAACGGTGGAACGCCGGACGCACCGACACAAAATCTGGCGACCAGACAAAGTTATACAATTACTTTGAGCCGGGGTTCTTTTGCAATTGATGTGGTAAAGCTAAGTCGTAGTGATTTTGATCTGATTTCGGATACCGGTAATGCCAGCGACTGCGGAAATAATTGTCCGGCACAAAGCTTGCTTGCGTATGCTAATGAGAACGGCGCAAGTTTTGGTATCCACGGTACTTATTTCTGCCCGCCGGATTACGCATCCTGCGCGGGGAAAACATACAGTTACCATCAGCCGTTTTTTAACAGTGAATTAAATATTATGCTGAATGCTGAAAAATTGCCGTATCACTCCGGTCCGATGATTGTGCAGAACACCGATGGAACCCTCAACTTTTTCCACCGGACAATCAGTTTTGGTTATTCGGTGGCGGAATACGAATCACGTTATGGTAAAAATGTGAAAGCGGCGATTTCCAACTATCCTTCACTTGTTGAAGGCGGATCGGTAGTCGTGGAAAGCGAGCCGATTGAAGCTTCAATGAATAATAAATCCACCCGCGGGGGTATCGGTTACGACGGCAATAATTTCTATCTGGTGATCGCGCGTTCGGCGACGGTAAAAGATCTGGCTTATATTTTTGACTCACTGGGCGCGGACTATGCGATGAACCTCGATGGCGGGGGATCAACGGCGCTTTTGTATAACAGTAGCTACGTTACCGGACCGGGACGTCTTCTCCCGAACGCAATACTCTTTGTGAGAAAATAGGATTAAATATATAGAACCCTGATGGATAAATTTCAGCCGGGTTTTTGGTTTTGATTAGGAGTTAGGTTTTAGGTGTTAGGGAATAGGTGTAAGGGTAATTACTACTTGAAAAAAAATGATTATGTGCTAGGGTAGAAACAGCGTCCGAGCGGTCATCTTCCCCGAACCGGAAGGTACGGAAATGCCCACGAAGCATGACCATCTGATCATCCACCCCCACACCAATCTCCCCGAAACTCACACTGCACCGGTGAAGCGCTCGGCCAAGATCATCGCGATGGGGTTTCTCCTCGCACTCGCTCTTTTGGCCATTTACGCCGGATTCATCTACATCAGCTACTTGATGTCGCCGCGCGGGGAATATTCATTCCCTCTGTAACCCGCAGATCTCCCGCGGGTTTTTTTATTTACTAGGGGTTAGGATGTAGGGATTAGGGGAGTTGACCCCGTTATAGTTATAAATATTTATTGATAGGAGTTAAAACTCTATTGGGGTTGACAAAGTAAGTTAATTCAACTAAAGTGGCTGTTTTGGAGGTTTCATGGTAGGGTATAAATAGAAAGGGCTGGTTTGAGGATATCGATACTTCAGAGCGGCTAAACGCTAGAAAATTAATTATTCACAAAAATTTATGTCAGAAGAGCACTCATCGAATTTTTACGGGCTGGGTTTAGCCCCGAAGTTACTGCAATTACTGGATCAGAACAAGTTTACAGTTCCAACCCCGATTCAGGCAAAAACAATCCCGCTAGCTATTGAAGGGAAGGATTTGATTGGAATCGCGCAAACTGGCACCGGCAAGACGTTGGCCTTTGGTTTGCCGATGCTACAGAACATTGCCCGTCTGAAAACCCGCGGGCTGATTTTAGTCCCGACCCGCGAACTGGCCGCCCAGGTGGACGAAGTGCTGATGCGTTTCGGAAGGCCACTGGGGCTTAGAACTGCTGTAGTGATCGGCGGAGCATCCATGCAGCCACAGATAAAGGCGCTCAGGAATAACCCGCATATTATTGTTGCTACACCGGGCAGGTTGATTGACCATCTTTCGCACAATTTTAATCTTTTAAATGGCGTAGGCATCTTAACTCTGGATGAAGCGGATAGAATGCTCGACATGGGTTTCGCTCCACAGATTGAAAAGATACTGATGCGCATGAACAAGACCAGACAGACACTGCTTTTTTCCGCGACCATGCCTCAGTCGATTGTAGCAATAGCTAATAGCCATATGCACCTGCCGCTGCGTGTCGAAATCGCCCAGCCGGGAACCACAGTAAAAGAGATTGACCAGGAAGTAATTATTATTCCGGCTGATAAAAAGATTGTCATGCTGAAAACTACTTTGGAAAAATACACCGGCTCCATTCTGATTTTCTCCCGCACCAAATGGGGAGCGAAAAAACTGGCCGTGGATATCCGCCGGATGAATTATACTGCTTCGGAAATCCATTCAAACAGAACACTGGCCCAGAGAAAAGCCGCGATCAACGGATTCAAAAACGGCACATTCCGTATCTTAGTTGCCACAGACATTGCCGCCCGCGGAATTGATGTGAACAATATTGAGCTCGTGATCAACTATGATCTGCCGGGTTCACCGGAAGATTATGTTCACCGAATCGGCAGAACCGCCAGAGCAGGTAAAAAAGGTAAGGCAATTTCTTTTGCCACCCCTGACCAGCAAAGAGATATTCGTGATATTGAAAAGTTAATCCGAACCCAACTTACTTTGGGAGAAGGTAGTGCCTTCCCGAAAGCACCGGCCAAAAGTCCTTATCGACAAAGACGCAATTTTTCCAGAAGCAGGCCGCGTTCATCCAGTAGAGGGCAGGGGAGAAGGAGATAATTAGGGGCTAGGGTATAGGGATAAGGGTAAAGGGTAAAATATTTATTATGATTAAAGATCCGTCCGCTATTGCGGAGGGATTTTTGTTTAATCAATACCCCATTGTTTAAAAATGCAATAGTAGTAAAATTATGTTATTAGGATTAATGACGAATTTATGAAAAAACCATTGGTTGTTTCTGCGATACTGGGTTTGATTGTCATCATTGTTTTAGTTGTAATATATAATTATGGCGGTAATAATGTAATAAATAAACCTGGGGATGAAGCAATCAAAGATTTTACTGATAGTTGTACTAGCATTCGTGGATGTGTTTTTGCATTTGGTCCTAGCACGGAAGAGGGCAGAGTATACTACGGTTATGGATGCGAATTAAGGGCAGAAGATGAAGGAAAAACATGTACCGATGGTGATGAATGTATAAGTAATTATTGTGCAGCAGAAAGCTTAGATGATACAGAAGGGTTCTGTGGAGGATCGTATATGAAAGGTTTAGATTGCAAATTTGAACCTAAGCAATTTGAGAATGGAAAGGCAAATCAATTATGGGTTGATCCGGGGGCAATGAGCTTGAGTGTAGAACAGCAGAAAATAGCTAAATGTGAAAAAACTATTGATCCATACAGAGGCAATGATGCAATTAGGTGCTGGTTGCCATAAACTAAGATTGGTGATAATAAAAATAATTAGTCTGATGCCAATAATTATATGAACGGACAAACACGAGAAAGCATATCGAAAGGTCTGCGCGTAGCGGTAGTCAAAAAAGAGGATCAAAGAACGGGAAAATTAACCGAAGGTGTTGTTCAGGATATTCTGACTAGCTCCGCTAGCCACCCGCATGGAATAAAAGTACGCCTGGAATCCGGCGAGGTGGGAAGAGTGCAGGATATTTTGTCATGAAACTTTACCTTTCTTCATTCAAGCTGGGTAATGAGGTGGAGAAATTTAGAAACCTCATTCCCAAAGGAAATTTGCGGCTGGCATATATCAGTAATGCTCTGGATTCTGTTTCTGACAAGACAAAAAGAGAGCAGAGTGAACAACGCGAGATTGAATTATTAGAAGGTCACGGTTTAAAAGTAGAGAAACTGGATTTAAGGGAATATTTTAACCAGCCGGAAAAACTGGAGCATAAAATTTCTGAATACGGAGTAATTTGGGTTAGAGGGGGTAACGTTTTTGTACTGCGACAGGCGATGTATTTAAGTGGTTTTGATAAGCTGTTTCATAAACTGATGAAACGTGATGATCTATTATATGCCGCTTACAGCGCGGGTGTCTGTGTGCTCAGTCCCAGCCTGCGTGGTTATGAACTGGTTGATGATCCTGAAGCGAAACCATACGGCGATCTGCCGACAATCTGGGAGGGACTGTCTATATTGGATTATACTTTTGTTCCGCACTGGCAGTCCGACCATCCGGAATCCGCGGATATTGATAAGGAGATTGAATACTTGAAAGAAAATAATATTACTTACAAAGCCCTGCATGATGGAGAGGTGATTATTGTTTAGGGATTAGGGGATAGGGGTGTAGGTGGCGAGCCGTCGGCGTGAGCTTCAGTCGAACGCTTGCTCGCCTCGATGAATTCCTTGATCATTTTTAAAGACAAAGAAAAATATGAATATGAATAGAATCGAGCAGACAGCTAATGGAAAAACTGAGCAGATTAAAATTCTTGGTTTGACCAAGGAACGACGGATTGAAACTGTTGCCACTAATATTGATTTAATCCTTCGACGATGCCAACGTAAGGGTATCCAACCACGGGATATGCTCATGAAAACATTTGATAAAGGACAGGAAGCGAACGGCCAACTTACCGGATTTATCGAGGAACTGATTAATGCTATCAATGCTCTGCCGGATTATGATCTGAATGAAAAAGAAAACTATGATCAGGCATTTATCGATGTGGAGCAAATATATGCCAAAGTTATTGATTTCGAGTTTTCCGGAGCACCCGAATATAATGATATGCTGATTCATGAACAAGAAGCACGGCAACGCTGGCAGGATGCCGGGTTTTTCAATTACGAACTGGGTGAACAGCATGAACTAATTTTGCATGTCCCGCCGATGGCCGAAGCGCCAAATCTCAGCCAAATAAAATCATCATTTCAAAATCTTGTAAGAGTGATTGAAGATGACGAAGCAATTCAGGAAGTACGTGGAAGTTCGCTTCTATTGGAACATCCATTATTCAGTCGAATGGGGTTTAAAATAGATGGTGAAAATGACGATGATTTTTATCCGAATTTCCGAATGTCACGTGAAGAATTTTTAAGGCGGTTTAAAAAGTAATATTCTGAATGTAATTCTGCGTAGACGTCCGAGAATAACAATGAAAAATTATAAAATCAAAAAATCCCCGGTGATTAGAGCAGGGGATTTTTATTTAACTATTTTATACACTTGCTG
The DNA here is from genome assembly GCA_041664365.1 of Patescibacteria group bacterium. Taxonomy (NCBI): domain Bacteria; species Patescibacteria group bacterium. Next base: position 16,708 of record JBAYKW010000005.1, on the reverse strand, counting down.
TCACAAACAGATTGCCAGTTTTCAGCGGTACATCTGTATCCAGCGTCACCCATCCAATATTGCAAATATTCTTTTTCAATTGCAGTTTCACAGCCATTATTACCAAACGTATTAATCTGGCAGGTTCCTTTTATACCAAGGTCACTGAGTTTGTGTGTAACGCAATCACCTTCACATTGATCGGAACTGGTACATTCTTTTCCTGCGTCAGCATAAGGTAATGCACACACTACTTCACCCTCAGCACTTCCATAAATCTTTCCGCCTTTTGCATCACATGCATCAACATCTCTTTGTTGTTCCGCGGTTAAATATGGATTTTTATTGGCATTTGTTTTTGAATTATTATACCAAATTAATGCACCAAGAATGGCAACCACGCATATTATTATAATAATCAATAATCTTTTTTTATTCATATATATCGTATGAATGATTATACGTTCAGTATATCACAGATGGTTAAAAAAGTTTCCGGTGATGATTTATAAATGGTACTGATTCATACTTTGTTGATATAGTTATAGTCGCTCTAGGTGTAATACTGGTTGCGGAATAACCGTGTAAAGATAACCATATATTTCAACACAAAGAAAAAACCGCCGCACTCTTGAATCAAGAGGGACGGTTGTCTAGCCGTAGTTGATCTGCCGCGGGTTCGGGCCGATCTGCTCGGCGAAGAGCTTGACCACTTCCGGTGAGTACGGGAACGGTTCCCAGCTCATTACCTGGATCGGACCGCTGGTACCGATCGTCACACTGCCGTCGCTACCTTTGTAAACCGCTCCGCAGAAATGGGGGATGTAGTTGAATTCCAGGAGGGAGAGCTCGAATTCCCCTGGCTCGAATCGGCCATAGGTCTGGCTGGTCTGCAGGTCGAAGAAGGCGAACTTGTTCGGCTCCATACCTTCTGCCCGGCAGATTGCCATGATGATGTTCTCGGCCGCGTTGACCGTGGACGTTGTGTTCGGGGTCAGTCCTGAGAAAACGACGCACCGTGCCATGATGGCATAGGCCACATAGGCTTCCGGTCCCAGGTGCGGAATCGTTTTCGGGTATGCAATCTTCTTCAACGAAACTTCCGTAGACAACTTTTCCACCTCCATTTGGAGACAAAATGAACAGTCTGCCCAGCCGCGAATTCGGTGGACCACATAGGTTATCATTGAAATGGGTTTTTGTCAATGGGCGGATTTGGGACTAGGGTAAAAAATAGCAACCATTGTGAGCTCCGCTGAGCGTGGCGTGGCAATCCCGTTCACATACCTCCCCCTGAAAATCATTTCTCAATCTAAGGACCCGGCATGTCCTTCCCCTCCTTATCAAGGAGGGGAGCAGAAGATTATTACTATTTAAAATCATGTTCCGGAGGGGAGGTAAGGAGCGCTATTGACACCAATACCAAGGCATGCTATCATATAATCTCAAGTATTTAATGGTTTATAAGTTGCACTTCAGAAAGTAATACAGACACACAATAAATTGCGTGTTGTTGCGAAGATCAGGCAAACAGAAACCAAACAGTATCAGTTTTTCTCGGAATGAGTTAATAGCGTTGATACGTCCAACCCAAGTAATACAGCGGTTATCAGGATAGAAAACGCCACTCGTCGGAAGTTAATTGGGACCCTTTAAATGAGGGTTTTTTGATTTATTAGGGATAAGGGTTTAGGAGATAGGGATTAGGGTGCAGATTTATTATTCACTCAATGCTATAATATCCGCACGAAGATAAATATTTGAGAATTGTAATGAAGCAATCGGAAGCGCTGGATATATTGAAAATGGGACACAATGTGTTTCTAACGGGATTTGCCGGGAGCGGCAAAACTTTTTTATTAAACAAATATATTGAATACCTGGAGCGGAATGACGTGGCGGTGGGAGTGACCGCGTCCACGGGCATTGCGGCGACCCATATGGAAGGGCGGACGATTCATTCCTGGGCGGGGATGGGTATTAATTTGACGATGACCAAGTCAGAAATCCGGAAGATTCTGAAGAAGCCTCATCTGAAGAAAAGGATCGCGGGGGCCAGAGTTCTAATCATAGATGAAATATCCATGCTGGGGCACCGTCAGCTGGACCTTGTCGATGCGATATGTAGGATCGGGAAAAAACAGGATGTGCCGTTTGGCGGGATGCAGGTGATCTTGTCCGGGGATTTCTTTCAACTACCTCCGATTAACCGAAGTTCAGATGAAGAGAAAAGTGAATTTGCCACTGAGTCTTCCGTCTGGACGGAGATGGAAATGAAGATCTGTTATCTGGACGAGCAGTTCCGTCAGTCCGACCAGGTGTTTACCAAAGTTTTGAATGATATCCGTGATGACCGCGTAACCGCGGAGACGATCAGTACGCTGATGTCCCGCCTGAATATTGAAATCGACCGGGGGGTGATCCCGACAAAACTGAATACGCACAACGCGGATGTGGATGCGATCAATAATCGCGAGCTTGCCAAGATTCAGGGAAAATCCGTGGAGTTTGAGATGGATTATAACGGTGCTACAGAACTTGTGAAAACATTGAAGAAGGGGTGTCTGGCGCCGGAAACGATTACGCTGAAGCGTGGAGCGATCGTGATGTTTGTGAAAAATAATTTCAACAAAGGATATGTCAACGGATCGCTCGGTACGGTATTGGATTTTAATTCGGAACATGGCTGGCCTGTAGTAGAACTGCGTTCTGGTAAGCGGATTGTGGCTGAGCCGGAAAGCTGGGCGATTGAGGAAGATGGAAAAGTAATCGCAGAGGTGGATCAGGTGCCACTTCGTTTAGCGTGGGCGATCAGCGTGCACAAAAGTCAGGGGATGAGTTTAGAGGCGGCTGAGATTGACTTAAGCCGGGCTTTTGAATGTGGGATGGGATATGTGGCCCTGTCCCGCGTGCGGACTTTGGACGGTATTAAACTGACGGGAATTAATAACAAAGCGCTGGAAGTGAACAAAGCGGTGGTTGGTTTGAACCGGGAATTAATTATCCGTTCGCAGATGGATTCTGACCGGCTGAAGGAATTAGGGAAGAATATGGTGCATAAAATGCAGAAGGATTTTATTAATGAGGCGAGGGGGTAGGCAACCACAGGTGATACGTCTGTCACTTCGACCGCAGTGGAGAAGTCTATAGATTTCTCGGCTCCGCTCGAAATGACAAATTAAAAGCCAGATTCTTTCTTCAATGGTGCTGTTTTTTATTTATCCTCTCAATGGTATAATAATATTATGCATAAAATAAACAAACCGATTATTCGCAGTGAACGTTTAAACTATTGGTTAACCGCAGTTTTTGTGGTTGTCTTTTCAACAATATCTTTTGGACCGCGGCAGATTGGAAATGGAGAATTTTTGGGTTTTGGCCGTGCATTTCTCTTTGGTATTATCTTGGTGGCTGCATATACGGCAAAGATGAAAATCGATAGTAAAACCCCCAGCCTTTTCATACATATTCTCACGACGTATTTTTTGACATTATTTTTATTTATTATAGTAATCGTTACAACGGTCAGTAGTAACAATATATTAACAATTTTAATCGGAGCGGCTATATTTGCCGTCGTTCCGACAGCGGCTGTTATGTTGATACCTATTTTGATAAGATACATCAATTCTATCCGAAGAAGATAAATATTGCCTTCCGATGGTATAATGATGTTATATAATTTATCCAAATATTAATATTAAATAGCAATGAATAGAAGAGAATCAGCCAGGATTTATGATGCCAACGAAGAAGAAGGAGGATTAATGGATAAGGGTAAAAAAATGCCTATTCTTCCGGTAGGAGAAACAGGAAATGATTCCAAACCTGCAGCCGCAAATGTAATATCTATGGAAGAATTCGAAATGCTGGAGGATCTCAAGCAAAAAGTAGAGGAAGAAAGTGATCGGGAGAAGGCAAAATGGCAAGCTTTAATGGATAGATTCGCTGGTGAGATTGACGGATATCAATCTGATGAAAATACAAATGTCAAAGATAAACAGGAAATGAGTAGTGGGCAAGAAATACTAGCAATCATTAAAGAAAGTGGTCTTGATAGTAAGACAGTCTATGATCTAGAAACAACGATGTTTAATTTGATTTTCGAAGTTACTTCGGAAGAAATAGATCAGGAAAAAACAGACAAAATAATTGAATTAATTAATGCTACTGAATTAGATGATATCAGAAAAGAAGGATTAATCCTGGATCTGAATGGTCTGATTTCAACAATGTCTTTGCATAAGGATGACGAAGCGGCGTAATATGATCTATTAGAGACTAATGACATAATGATGTTATGCAGGATACACAAAATCAAAATATAATTGAGCGGGCAAAAGAAACCGCAATTAAACTGCACCAAGGACAGACCAGGAAAGACGGAAGCACGCCGTATTATATTCATCCCGAAGGCGTTGTTCAAATCTTAGAAAAATATACGGATGATGAATCTATTATTTGTGCCGGGTGGCTTCATGATACTTTGGAAGATGTTTCAGGATATAGCTATGAACAGCTGGAAAAAGATTTTGGTAAAACTGTTGCCGGTATTGTCAGGGAAGTTTCTGAGGATAAAAGCCCCGACGACAGCCGTGAAAAAAGTATAGCAACCTGGCAGGCGAGAAAGACTGCGTATATTAATAATCTGGAAAACGACAGCTATGGCGCCTTAATGGTGAGTTCTGCGGATAAAATTCACAATATGCGGTCAATGATGGAATTATACGAACGGGCGGGTAGCAGAATGTGGGAGGCATTTAATGCACCTGAACCCAAGATTGAGAGTATAATATGGTATTATTCAGAAGTTATATCAGTGCTGGAAAATAAACTGAAAAGTGGTATTGTTACTGAGTATCGGGATGTTTTTGAAAATATGAAAAAATTATTTAAATAAGCTAGATTATAATTCAAATATTAATATTAAATAACAATGAAAAGATCAGAAAAACCTGAAGCAGCCAAAGTGTATGATGCAAGTAAAAACGAAAGACGCCAAGGAGAAAAACAGCCTATTTTTCCGGTGAAAGGACCATTAAAACCGCCCGCTGCCGAGTTGACGACCATGGCAGAATTTGAACTTGAAGAACAAAGGCTACTTGCCCAGGAGAAAAGCGAAAGGGAACTGGCGGAACTGCGCTCTAGAATGGAAAAATTCATCAATGATTCCGGTACGACCGTAATTAATTTTGAAAAACCGGGATCCATACCGGAAGAAAGATTTGAAGACAATGAGAAAATGGGGCGGATCGATGAAATATTCGGATTGATCGAAGAAAGCGATCTCGATAAAGCAATAGTTGATCAGCTGTTCGAAGCGCTGGAGAATCTAATCACAGCCATCAGCCGTTCAGATATCGACGAGCAGCAGATTGACCAGATTATCGGGGTTATTAAGGCAAGTAAATTAGAAGACGCGCACAAAAAGGAGCTGATTGGAGAGTTGAGTATCCTTTACGATGCGACAATAATGGAAATTGACGGTAGTGGGAAGTCATAATTATACATAAAAATAATGCGTAAAATCTTATTAGCTTCCCGTGGCACTTATGTAACGGACGGAAAGTATGATCTTTTCGACAAACCCCGCAACGAAATAAAATGGGCGTATATTACAACAGCCAGAAAAAGCGTACCGAATGTTGAATATATTAAAAAACATGAACAGCGGATGCGCGAGCTCGGTTGGGATTTTGAAATACTGGACATAAACGGTAAAACCCCAGACCAGTTGAGACAGGCTTTGGCTGATAAAGAAGCAATCAACATGCTGGGTGGTAATACCTTTTTTCTGATCAAATGCATCAGAGAAAGCGGGTTTCGTGATGTATTGGAGGAGTTTTTGGCAAGAGGCGGTGTGTACTGCGGTTCCAGTGCCGGATCATATGTAGCGTGTCCCAGTATAGAAATGGCTACTTGGAAAGATGATAAAGCATTTGACGGACATGGTGTTACTGATTTTACTGGGATGAATATGGTACCATTTTTAATTGTCGCACACTGCACACTGGAAATTATTACAATAGTCAAACCGCATATTGAACAATCAAAGTATGATGTGAAATTATTGAACGACCAGCAAGCAATCCAAATTAAAGACAATCAGATAGAATATCTGGAGGATCTGAATATTCAATCCAAAGATTTCGGAGGATAAGAATAGTAGCCAATGCAACCCAGACATTTACGAAGTAAATACATCGTGGAAATAATCTCTAAATTACACCATAAGGTTAAATGAAAGAAAAACATATTGAAATAGAATTGAGGGCGATAATTGTTTTCAATAATAAGCTTTTAGTATGTGTTTTAAATGATCAGCCACCGGTACATTTTTTGCCCGGCGGGCATTTGGAATTCGGGGAAACAATAGAAGATGGTTTGAAAAGGGAAATAAATGAAGAAATGGGAGTTGAAGTTAAATCAATCAAATTCCTGAAAGCATTTGAAAATTTTTATAGCACTAACAATATAAAACACCACGAAATAAATTTGGTGCATGAAGTTTCCTTGAATATTGATAGCCCGGAAGCAATTAAAGCACAGGAGGATCATATTTCATTTACCTGGATTGAAATTGAAAAGATAAAGGATGTCAAAATGTTGCCGCCGGTAATTCACCGGTACCTGGTAGAATACTTTGCCGATAAATCCCCAAAATGAAAAAGCAGATTTCCATTAATAATCAATTACTGACCTACACCGTCCGAAAAAGCCTGCGTGCGAGGAGAATGCGGCTAGCTGTGCACAGCGACGGCACGGTGGTAGTAACTATGCCGTTCCGGTTTACTGCCCGCCTTGCCGATAAATTTGTGCATGAAAAACATGACTGGATTGTTCAGAAGATTGAATATTTCAGACAGAACAGACAGCCAAGAACACGCGTTTATACCAGGAAGGATTATTTGAAATACCGTGAAGCGGCAAGAAAATTTGCATATGAACGTGTCGAACATTTTAACCAAACATATAATTTTAAATATCAAAAAATTTCCATTCGCAATCAGAAAACAAGATGGGGGAGTTGTTCAGGAAAGGGAAATCTAAATTTCAATTATAAAATCATTCATCTACCAATGAATATCGCCGACTATATTATTGTACATGAATTATGTCATCTGAAGGAGATGAATCACTCCAAAAAATTCTGGGATCTAGTCAGCTTATCTTTTCCAGATCACAAAGGAATTAGAAAAGAACTGAAAAGGTTGAGTATAGATTTGAGTTAGAAATCTATGGTATAATCTATTTATAAATATAATCAAATTATATGAAAAAATACATTATAATTGCATTAGTTGCTATATTAGTAATCGGAGTAGGTGTAGCAGTTTATTTATTTATTTTCAATGATAAAAAATCAGATAACGATTTAGTATTAAACAATACTAATAATACTGAGGAAACTAATACAAATTCTGTATCACATAACGAAAATTTAGAAAGTTTAGATTTTAATTTATCAGATCCAGGAGATTTATATTTTGTTTCTATTTGCTATCTAAATGAAAATCCAGATGATGTTATTTACTTTAACGAAGGATTGCGTGAGGAGTTTGCCAGGATTCCTGATAAAACATCCAATGAGGAAATTGATTTAATCGCGAGTATCTGCGAAAGTTATGATCAGAAAGATTCTGATTATTTCAGAAAATTGATTGAAACGGATAATGATAAAGATGGTATAAATTCATACTTGGAAATTATATTTACAACAGATGATAACAATCCTGATACAGATAGTGATGGTTATGATGATTTAAAAGAAGTAATTAATGGTTTTAACCCAAATGATTTGTTGGAAGATAAACAAAATGCTATAGATGAAAAATTAGGGATCCTCTTAAAAGAGAACCCAATAGATCAAGATGCAGTTATTTTAGCTTGTGAAGAATTAGACTATCGAGTTGGTTCATTGATATCTGAAAAAGACAGTTGTTTAGAGCAAGCAAGTAGAAAAATGACTGATCTGAAGTTTTGTGATAAAGCTAAATTTAAAGAATCTTCTTGGTATGATAAATGCATTATTAGTATTAAATTAAATAGTGCTATAACAACAGCAGATTGCTTAAATATTGATGATGATTGGAGTAAAAGTTATTGTCTTAAGGAAAGAGCAATAGAATCTAAGAGTTTAGAACCATGTTCTTTACTAACTGGTGAATTTGATGAATTTATAGTTTGTGCTAATGGTACATATCCTTACTTAGAAAATAAAACAGATTGTGATACATATAGGGAAAGGATGGATGATGATGATTATAGTTCCTGTTTATGGAATGTAGCTTATAATACTAAGGATTATAGGATTTGTGAATTCAAACCATCAGGAGAGATACTTGCATGTGTAAATGAACTTGCCTATAAATTAAAAGATCCAGAAATTTGTGAATATTATAATTTCTTCCCGGATGATTTTGAAAAGAAGAAATGTTTGGCACAAATTCCAAACTAAATGTATACATAATTTCAAATATAAAATCATTCATCTACCAATGAATATCGCCGACTATATTATTGTACATGAATTATGTCATCTGAAGGAGATGGACCGCTCCAAAAAATTCTGGGATCTGGTTGGACTGTTTTTTCCTGAACATAAAGCAATCAGAAAAAAGCTAAAGAGGTTGATTATTGTGTTGAATTAGTTTCATCATATTGATATAATTAATACATAATTATTATTTTAAACACAATGGCTAAAGGGGAAATTAGATATCCACATGCGGCTGAAGAAGGGGTAACTCCGGACGTGGAGGAGGCTCGTATATTGAAGCTTTTAACGCCTATGGAGGAAGAATTAAGCTTTTTGGAAATGAAAGCGACAATCGATCTCATAAAAAATGATGTGCCAGAAGATACGAGTCCTTCGCAGACCGGTGATATATTATCACAAAAAGATAATAGTGAGGTACAAGACCCTCATCAAAGATTAAACCTTGAATCAAAGTATGCTATTGATAAAGGGCTAGTGGAAGCAAGAAGGCTGCGTGAAATTAATGTAGCGATGGCAAAAGAGATTACCGATATGCTCCTGGGTTATGATATTGAACTGTTTCGCACTCCAAATCAAATACAGTTAAATGCCATACGCGAAGCGCTCATCAGTGCCTACCAGAAAGATCCTGAAATTGACGATAGAATGAAGGCTAAAGAACGTATCAATGAGATTATTGATCTGGAAAAAAAATTAACTGAATATCTTACTATTTTTGGACAAGAAGTACGGGATATTATTAATGGTCAATAAATAGTTTAGGGGTATTATTACACCTCCTTCTCCTTATGAAGGAGGAGGATGTGATACATAAAAAATACCGTTCAAACATCTGTCTGAACGGCTTTTCAAAATTGCCCGTAAAGGGCGAATGAACTAGTATTCCTGTTCGTCGAGCGGAATGTAATCGGCATAGACCGTGTGCAGGAAGTTGAGGATTCCCGCCACGTATTCATCATCCGTCTCGGCGAACTGCTCTACAGTGTACAAGTTGGCACTCAAGACCAGGTCGGTCCGGAAGAACCCGAAGTCGAGTTGGTTTTCCAGCGGAACACAGTTGTGAATCCGCGTCGAGTCTTCCGGCAAAAGCCCGAAGGTATAGTCGTACGGCGCAAGGCCATTGTCCATGCAGGACTGCTGGCGCTGAAGCGCGCTTTCTTCGACCACCTCCAGCCATTGGTTGTCAGTGATCTCGTTGATCACAGCGAAGACGGAGTCGTAGGCGTGATATTCGCCCACAAGCCAGTTGCTGGAAAGAGGTGCCGAATCCGGCTCTTCTTCCACGGTGCAATTCCGAGCGTGGGCGATCCCATGCGCCAGGTTGAGTCCCCGGACGAGCTGGCCGAAGCCCATGGAACTGACCATCAAAAGGCGCGACTCGCAGTAGAACTGCGCGTAGATCGTGTTCTCGTCATCCGAGATCACGATCGGATTGGGGTTGGCCACGACGTAGAAGTCGTGCGGGCTTTCCGTCTCCTCCAGAACCTCGAACATGTTACTGTCCATGAACTTTGCACGCACAGCATGCGCATCGTAGAACTCGAGGAGTTCCCTTGCGGTCGCGGACTGCTCAGCGAGCACTGCGAGGTCTTCCCGCGCGGTGTCGAGGATCAGATTCTCCTCCGGCGTCAGAGTGGGCTTCTCCAGGATGAGGTAGGTGCCGTGGTCCTCAGCGGACTGGGCGGGAACAAAGTAGGCGAACACACAGAGAGCAAGAACGATGAGCGCAAAGAGAACGGTCTTGCGGGTGCGCATGTGAGGTTCCATCCTTTCGGTCTTCCTCTGGTAGTTGCAGCCAAACGGCCGCCGGGGTGAGTAGAGAGTGCCAAAGAGCCCTACAATCTAACAGGCCAGAATTCACGGCAATGCGCGAAATCTGACTATCATATATAACATGATATTTATATTTTGTCCAGTCCAACGAAAAAAATTGTAGTGGGATTGCTACGTCACGGTGTTTTTTGATGCCGCTTCTCGCAATGGTTACTGTTATCTTAGCGGAATTTTGGCAAAAATTTCCAGTCTTTGCGTTTTTATGTTATGTTAAAACTCCTATGCGAAAAACACTAATCATTCCGATTGTGGGAGCCCTTGGTCTCCTTATTTTTATTTTCTATCAATATTATCAAACGCTCCCCGCAAACACGCCTATACATGGACAAGAATCGAATTTGAATTCGAAAGTTTCAGAAATAAATACAAATACTGTGGCTGAAGCGAATGATGAAAGTCGCCAAGCAGTTAAAAACGAAAACCATTCCCAGTCCCTTATGAAACTTATGAATACGGAGCTTGATGGCAGTAAATTTGAAGTGGGAGTAGTACAATCTGACAATTTCAGTTATACGCGTTATACCATTACATATCAAAGCGATGGACGGACTGTCTCCGGAATTATGAATGTGCCGAAAGGAGATGGTCCGTTTCCAGTACTATTTCTGAATCATGGCTATATTGACCCGGCGGTCTATACCAACGGCCGGGGCTTAAAGCGCGAGCAGGATTATCTGGCGCGCAACGGATATGTAGTTGTTCATTCCGACTACCGCGGTCACGCTTTGGGTGACCCGTTTGATGATTCCGTGTATTCGGTGCAGGGTTTGGGTTATTATAATTACAGTCTAGATGTTTTGAACGCGATTAAGGCTGTTGCCGATTCCGAGCTGTCGTATATTGACGCAGATCGCGTTGGTCTTTTAGGTCATTCTATGGGAGGAGGCGTGTCGCAGAATATAATGGTGGCAAATCCGGAAATGGTTGACGCAGTGGTCTTGTTCGCACCGGTCAGCACAAACTATCTGGATAATTTCAATAAGTGGCGCAGACCGGACAATAATCAGGAACAACTTCAGATATTGACGCAGGAATTAGGAGATTTGAGCGATCATGAAACTTTTGCTGCCTTTTCATCACGCACTTACTTTGACCTTGTCGATGATCCAGTATTAATTCATCACGGCACGGCTGACGAGAGTGTACCGATAGAATGGTCGCGCGAGACAAGAGATCTGCTTTTGGTCGCTGGTAAGGATGTAGTATTAGACGAGTACAAAGGCGAATACCACGAGTTCGGACCGGACTGGGGTTTGGTTATGGAACGCACTCTGGCATTTTTTAATGAACATTTGTAAAAAAATATAGAAAGGAAAATTCAATATGGAAAAAACTAAAGCGCAATCTGTTTGGGGAATACTACGCATAACTTTAGGCCTTATTCTGCTTTGGAGTTTTTTCGACAAACTGTTCGGTCTCGGGTTTGACACGGTTACGGATAAATCATGGCTGGCCGGTAATTCTCCGACTGTGGGATTTTTGAAGTTCGGCACTGACGGACCACTCGCTTCTTTTTACCAGAACATTGCCGGCAATGCTTTGGTCGACTGGCTATTTATGTTGGGACTGCTTTTGGTGGGGATGGCGCTCATTCTAGGAATAGGGATGCGAATTGCCGGGTTTTCCGGTTCTTTAATGATGTTGCTCCTTTGGTCGGCTGTTTTACCAAAAGTTCATAATCCTATCCTGGACGAACACATTATTTATATTCTGGTTTTGTTGGGGTTGACGTATTCTGATGCAGGAAGGTTCATAGGACTTGGCAACTGGTGGCAAAACACCCAGCTGGTCAAAAAGTATCCTTTCCTCAAATAAAACGGAGCTCTGGTTAATCAGTCTGTAATAAATAGTTTGCAAAAAAATACAATTGTGCTAAGGTAGCGCTGACCGGGTCTTAGTCTGTCACAAACAGAGGACGGTTAGGGATGCCCCGAAAAACACCCGCCAAGCTCAATGAGATTCTGACCGCGGCCAACGCGTCGCGGAGACCCGAGGCGGTCGATGCTACGACCAAGTTGCGGGCCTTCATGGAACGCAGAGATCTGATCGGGTCCGACGATACCGAACGGCGTGTGTACGTGCCAAAGGATCTGGTCGAGATCGTCGAGTACCCCTGGCGGGAGTTGCCTTCCGCAAAAGCCTAGTACCTTGGCGCCCACATGGACGCTACCACTCTTTCCAATCCGGAAAGAGATTTTTTATTTTTGAATCTGATGCTATACTAAATATATGCAACTAGCTGTTTTATTCTGGTTTTATCAAGAAGCCGCAATCTGCGAAAACAGATTGAAGCTGATCAAAAAGCATAATCCGAGTATTAAGATATTCGGACTTTATGGTGGAAGAAAAAAAGATGCTACAATGTATAAAAAGAAATTGGGAAAATATTTGGACAATTTTTATACTTCAGCTTATTCTGATAAACAAAAAACCTGGAAATGGATTCATGGTGATCTGATGATATTGGATTGGTATACGAAGCGGGGGAGTAAACTGAATTGGGACAGCATAGTGGTAGTTCAGTGGGATATGCTTGTATTAGGAAATATTGCAAAGCAGTTCCCGGGGATAAAAAAGAATGAACTGTTTCTATCTGGTTACAGAACAATGGATGTGTCTATTGAAAAAAAATGGAACTGGACCAGAGTAGAAAACAAGCTGAGCCGAAAAATTTATCTAAATTTTAAAAACTACATCGAAGAAAAATATAATTACAATAAAAAGCTAAAATGCTGTTTGTTTATTCTGGAAGTTTTTCCGAGAGATTTCTTTAGTAAATGGCAACTACTGCCAAGTAAAGAGCTGGGAATGTTAGAATATAGTATTCCAACTTACGCTAAAATTCTACGGCAACCAATCTATCAGAGAAACTTGGGAGTATGGTGGTTTGATAATAAGGCTAATAATGGGCTGACCCCGCTCAATGCACGCGGAATTGAGATTAAAAAGAATTTTATTGAATCCGAACTGAAAAAGAAAAATGGGTATAGAATATTTCACCCTTATAACAGATTATGGTACGATTAGTGTATGAATTTAGATGAGAAATTAGAGCTGTATTTCTTTGATCCTTTGAGCGGTGAGGAGGAGTATTTCAAAAGGTTTAAAGAATGCACTGACATCCATATTTCTTATGCACCGCTGTATTTATTGCGTCGGCAGATTTTACTTTTGACGGGTAAACTGATTACTTTTCCTAAGCCGCCCATTTATCAGATCCCGTATTTTTCCGCAATACTCCTTGCACACATTGCGGTGAAAAAGATGACCATGCTCGCAAGTGGACTGGATTATGTAAGGTATTCCGATTACATTACCTTCTACGATAAATACATGGGCATGAAAGCGCTGGATTATGTAGCAGCCCGGCTCCTGCGCAACGGAATTGAGCATAATAATTTCCAGTTATACATGAGGCTGAAGGCGGACAGCGCGCCAATGTTCCGGGAGTTCGCTAGGTATTTTATTAATAATAAAATAATGACCCGCGAGCGGCTGAAATCTGTCCGTAATTTTAATGTTACATTTGCCATGATTGAAACCGGGCACACCGGTGCGATCGTCTCTCCGCCGGAAATACTGAAGTTTGACGCGGAGCAGGGAATTGCCAGAATACAGTTTTATATTCAACCCTATTTGTTTTTGGAAGCATTTGAAAAGGGAGTACAAAAAGTGGAACAGGATATTCGTTCATCAGAAATATTGAAAAAGAATTTTGACCGAGCTGTTATTGAAGCGAACTGGATGGATGTGCATTCGTAATTTGTAATTGGTAATCAGTAACTGGTAATTTGTAAATTGTAGTTTGTAATTATTATAGTCTGCTAAAAATGCGGATGCTTTTGTTTTGGAAAATAAAAAAACCGAGGAAGAGAGAACATTGCTTGCGCAACGTTTCTCTCACCTCGGGGTGACCCCCGAAGGAGTCGAAGAACTAGACTAGTTTGCGGGGCGGAACTGGCTTTCCACCCGTACCACCGGAAGCTCCCGGAGACTTTCGGGTACCTCGTAGCACCCGTGGATCTCCAGGAGGTAATCCCAATTGGTGCACTTGCCAGGGTCACCAAGCCAGATCAGACGCACCTCCTGGACGTCTTCGATCAACGCCTCACCGCCATCGAACAGGATCGTCTTTGGCCGCGGAGCGTAAATGTCTTGGAACGGCCATTCGCGTACTGATCCGTCGGCGTACCAGAATTGCACCAAGACTGGCATACGCTGAAGTGTGTCGAACTTCATCAGGAACCAGACCCGCTGCCAGTGCGGGTGTCCGGTTGTGACGAACGCGCAGTCCGTCACGTCGTTCGGACCAACCTTCAGGTCGGTCTCCACTTCCCAGCACACGGTCTCCGGATCCGAAGCGGACCGGACGCGGATGATGATTTCTCTCTGCAGAATCTCGCCGGTGACGTTGTCCGTCACCTCGACGAAGAATAGGTGACTACCCGCGTGCAGATCCCGATATTCGCAGACCGGCGTGGTCGCGAATGGGAACTGCTCGAGGTATCCCCATTTCACCGAGTTGTCGCCGGATCCGCCCTGGATGATCACCTGGAGACTCGCGGTAACGAGTTCCACTTCATCCTGCGGGCTACCGAAAACCTGAATGGTCATCGGCTGGTACTGCAGTGCCTTTACGCGGATGGCGACGTCTCCGTGCTTCACAAGTCCAGTGATATTGTCGGTCACCTGGACATGGAAGTTGTGAGTGCCGGCCATCAGCCCCATCACTTCAACTGACGGGGTGGTGCCGACGACGTTATTGTCGTTGGTCCACTCGTAGCTGAAGTCGCCAGATCCTTGAGTGACAACCACCCAAGATTGGCCGGTAACCGGCTCCATCTGGTCTTGGGGTCCGCCGTTGGGGAAGATCGTCATCGGAATGATGGGATCGTTCTCCCGCGGCAGGGCAGTGACGGTAACCGTCACCTGACGCACATGCCCGAGCGCGTCGGTGACCTTCGCTACGAAGCATCGGGTACCGGGTTGGATCACGCTGACCCTGACGCTGCGGGTGGTCGCGAAAACGTTGCCGTTCTCGCTCCACTCGTGTGCGAAGGGGTAGTCCCCTCCAAACTCGTGCATGGACAGTGTGGTGTCGAACGGGAACGCAATACCGCTCACAGACGCCGTTGCGTCCAGGTCGAGCGGAATCGGATCGTCGGTGTCTACATACACCGTCACGTCCTGGAAAGTGGAACCGTTGCCGGTACCGTCTTCCAGATACACCGTGAAGGTGTGGGTTCCGTCCGGGAGGTTCGGATAGGTCGCGAAGCGGTTCTCCGAGAAAGTATTGCCTTCGTAGACCCAGCGGTAACCGTAGTTGCCGTCGCCACCGACACCATGGCCTTCAAGAATGGCCATGTCGCCGATCGCGAACCCGAATGCATCCAGCGTCAGAGCGGGGAATCCACCAGGAGCGCCGGCGCAAATGTTACGGTCGAAAGTGACTTCGTTGCCGTCGGCGTCGGTGATCGTTCCAACCACCGCATAGTTTCCCGGCTGTTCGGCCAGGAATTCGATGGTCGGCTCGGTGTATACCGTGCCGTTCACGATGATGTCGAACGAATAGGGCAGTTTCCCACCCCAGCCGACCAGCGAGATCGACGCCTGGAAAGGCGCCGTCAAACCGTTCGGTGTGACGATCATCATACCCTGAAGTGGGCTATCCGGTTCGACTTCAAGGGTGCTGGCCGTGATGGTCAGCTCCCTGGTAATGGTGGTGTCCGGATAGACGACCACCAGTTCGAAGTCCCAAGCACCGGGTTCGGGCGCCGTGAATACGGTGTCCGTGCCGGTCGCGTAGAACTCGCCGTCCTTGAAGATCGTGACACGGTCGGGCTCGTCGAGCACGGTTCCCCAGAGGGTAGCCGTATCGACGTAGGGCAGGAACAGGGAAAGTGGCGAGCCGTTGAACGTCGCGCCGAACTCCGGAATCGGAGTCGGTTCGGGTTCCGGGACGACCAGGTCGCTGGAACACCCGCCGAAGACGGCGAGCAGAGCCAGGAACAGCAGAATCAGCAGGTTGTGCTTTTTCATGTTACTTCAACCTCCACGTACCGCCGGCGATGATCGCGAACCGGATGCCGGTTTGCGTATCGAGACGATCGTTCGAGAAATTCCATTCGTGCCCGTAGGTACCGGAGAGGACGCACGCGTAGTGGGGACGCCGAAGTTCGATCGAGAGATCGGCTCCGGTATACCACCAGGGTCGTTTTCCGGCGTAAGGCGCCTTGGTCAGTTTGTTTTCCTCGATGAAGGCACCGCCTAGAACCCAGAGGCTCTTGTACGCCTTGGTGCCCTCGCGTATAACAGCACCCCAATCCAGGGTCTCGGTGTCGGGTTCGAAAGTGTCGCGCTCGTTCCGGAGGAAAACCGAATGCATTCCCCAGCCCT